>CAIQXC010000464.1 GCA_903875675.1 Akkermansiaceae bacterium | reverse complement strand
CCTATCGGATTAACCGCTACCGGCACCCGGTTGGTCACGGTGTCGCCGGTACCCAGTTGTCCGTAGTTGTTGTATCCCCAGGCCACGACGGTTCCATCTGAGCACAGCGCCAAGTTGTGAAACGGCCCGGCGGATATGGCTATCACTGACTTGTCAGCAAGCGCACCGGAGCGATCCACAGCCACCGGCACATTGCTGGCCACGGCGGATTGATTGCCTAACTGGCCATAGACATTGTGACCCCAGGCCGCCAGCGTGCCATCCGAACACAGCGCCAGGCTGTGCAGATAGCCCTCAGCCACCGCAATAATAGTTTTGTTACCTAAAACACCAGTGGCATCGACTGCGGTCGGACGCAGGCGGCGGGCAGTTGTGTTATCGCCCAATTGGCCGGCGCTGTTGGATCCCCAAGCCACCACTTCGGTGGCGGCCCACTGCAACACGAGGTCATTGCCACTGCCGCCGAAGTAGTTAGGTACAAAACCATAGGTCTTGCCACCGAACACCAGACTGACCCGTTGGCCCTGGGCGAGGTTGCCGAAGCGGCCGTGAATGAACCCAAGACCGGCATTTTTCACCATCGTTAGAATAGTGCCCGGTGTGGGTGTATAGTTGAGTACGATATCCACCGGTACATCCCCCGCAGAGAACCCGTCGGCACTTACCGGCACGTCGCTGGCAGAGTTGAAGGTGAAGTTCAAGGGCAGGCGTGTCACAGTGATGGTATAGGTCTTGGTGGTGATGCCGTCCTCAGCGGTGACGAAGACGGGAATGATGTTATTGCCGACCGCCAGAGCGTTCACTCCGCTGGCCGATCCGCTGCTAACCGGATCTCCACCGGCTAGCACCACCGCTCCCGGATGATCGGTCACGGGTGTTACCGTCACCCCGTCATTGGCGAAAGGCACCGTGGAGATATAGCTCATGGTGAGCTTGTCAAACCCCGGCACCAGCGACCCGGCACTCATGCCAAGTGCCGCGAGTTTCGCATTGTCACTCAGAGTCGTAAACGTCATGTCTTCACTTCTGGCAATCCCACTTCGACTGGAGCCCACCACCCGGTAATGATAGAGGGTGCCCGGCGTCAAGCCTCCGATGGCCGCACTCACCGCTGTGGCGCTGGCACCCGCCCCATTCAATGGACTGCCCGCGATTACGTGGTCGTAGGCCGCGCTCAGGCCATATTCAAAGGCCACCGTCGTGGCATTGCCATTGGCATTGATCGTGCCATTCAAAGTGGCGCTCAGGCCGGTGATGGCCGAGGCGGGCAGCGGCGTGGTGCTTTGCAGCGGCGAGGCAACAAGTGCCAGCGAGAACCTGCTGGTGGAACCGGCCTTCGCCATCATAAATCGCTCGCCGGGCAGCAGCAGGCTGGTATTGACCGCCACCGGAACCAAGCTATCGACAAGACTGTTGATTCCCAATTGGCCATAGTAATTATCGCCCCACACCACCAGCGAGCCATCCGAGCACCACGCGAGGCTGTGGGAATCGCCGGCGGAGATTCCGACCACGACCTTGTTAGCAAGAACTCCCGTCGAGTCCACCCGCAGCGGCAGCGTGCTATTGGTGGTGGCGTTATTGCCTAACTGGCCGTTCGCATTTGAGCCCCAAGCAACCAAGGTTCCGTCAGTGCAAAGCGCGAGACTGTGCGCACTGCCCGCGGCAATGGCCGCGACCGTCTTGCCGGCAAGCACGCCGGTCTGGTTCACCAGCACCGGCTTTGATTCACTGCCATAATCCTTGCCATTGCCTAACTGCCCGTACGAATTGCTTCCCCATGCGGCAAGCGTCCCATCCGAGCATAGCGCCAAACTGTGCGCTTGGCCGCAGGCAATGGCCACCGCCGCCTTGCCCGCCAGCACGCCAGTGGCGTCCACCATCACCGGCACCGATCGACTGGTACTGCTGCCATCGCCTAACTGTCCGGCGGCGTTCCAACCCCACGCCGCCATGGTGCCGTCCGAACAACGGACCAGGTTATGGGAAAATCCAGCCGCAACGCCAGTCACCACCTTGCCCGCCAAGACGCCACTTTGCACCACGGCCACTGGCACCGATGTGCCGCTGGTGCTGCCGATGCCCAACTGCCCATCATCATTTTTCGCCCAGGTGACCAGCGAGCCATCCGAGCAGAGCAAGAGGTTGTGCATGCTGCCGGTGCACATCGCGACGACCGACTTGCCGGCAAGCGCCCCGGCCATCACCACGGCAGTCGGCACACTCACATCCGACGTGCTGTTGATCCCCAACTGGCTGTAGTAATTGTCACCCCACGCGACAAACGTGCGGTCGGAACAAAGCGCCAAACTGTGACCACTTCCCGAGAACGTGTTAGAGCTATCAGAAAGCGCCACAACGACCCTTCCAGCCAGCACCCCGGAAGCATCAACCGCCACCGGCGTGGTGGTGTTGGTGGTAGCGCCATTGCCCAACTGGCCATTGCCATTATCCCCCCACCCGAGCACACGATTATTGATCCATTGCAGAACCAGATCATTGCCGGAGCCACCGAAGTAATCGACGACGAAGTTATAGGTGGTATTGCCATAGGTCAACGGCACGATTTGATTTGGTGCCAGATTGCTGAACGCGCCGCGAATCGCTCCGCTACCCGTGTTGTTCACCAACGTCAGGTGAGTGCCGACAAGCGGCGGGAAATTCAGCACGATGGGCGGCGCGTTGCCACTGGCAAACAAGTCACCCACCGAAAACGGCACATCCACCGCAGAGTTGAATATGAGATTTTCCGGCATGCGGGTTACCACCACTTGATAGGTTGTCGTGTTGTTGCCATCCGCAGAGGTCACGACAATCGTGATCAAATTGCCGCCACCAACGGCTAGATCAATGCTGCCGCTCGCGACTCCGGACGGAACGCTGGCACCATTGACAGTCACTGCTGATGTGTTGTAGGCCGCAATCGGCGTCACGGTGATGGAACTGGCGGCATACGGCACCGTTGCGGCGTAGCTCGTTTTGAAACCAGCGAAGCCCGGGTCCAGCGAACCGCTACTCAGACGCAAGTTGGTTAGAGTGCCGAACGTGGTCGTGGTGAAAGTCATATCATCCCCGATGGATGTGCCCAACTCGCTGGTTGCGATGACCCGGTAATGATAGATCGTTCCCGAGAGCAAGCCACTGATGGACGCGCTGACTTGGGTGGACGTTAGGCCGGATACGGTACCGGGAGTGGCGGCGATCCGGCTGCCGTACGACGCCGTCAGTCCATAATCAAAAAACACCGATGTGCTGGCTGACCCGTTGGCCTTCACGCTGCCATTGAGGGTGGCAGCCATGTCCAGCAGCGGACTTGCCGCTAAGGTGGCCACCACAGGTGCCGGAGGACTGGCAGCCATTGCGACGCTGTGGGACCCGCCGAGTTGGGCGGCGACAAAGCGCTCACCGGCTCGCAACGCAGTGGTATCAATCAGCACGGGCACGCTGCTAGATGTCGTGCTGTTATTGCCCAACTGGCCGTTGGTATTGTTGCCCCAAGCGACGGCGCTGCCATCCGAGCACCATGCCAGACAGTGCGAGTCGCCACCCTCAATTCCTACTACCGTCTTGCCGGCAAGCACTCCCGTCTGAATCACCGCCACCGGAATTTTGCTGTTAACACTGCTGTTGTTGCCTAACTGGCCACTATAATTGTAACCCCATGCAGCAACGCTTCCATCACTGCACAATGCCAAATTGTGATTGCTCCCGGCGGCGATTGCAGTCACCTGCTTACCTAACATGACACCACTGTGTACCCGCACCGGCACTTTGCTGGCGGTGGTCGTGCCCTCGCCCAGCTGTCCATAGGAATTGTCGCCCCAAGCAGCCAGCATGCCATCGGCACAATGCACGAGGCTGTGCGAAATACCGGCGGCAATGGCAACGATCGTCTTACCGGCGAGATCGCCGCCGCTAGTCACCATGACTGGAATTTTGCTGATTGTGACGATAGAGGCATTACCTAACTGACCGCTGGCATTGCTGCCCCATGCGACCACTGTCCCGTCCGAGCACAACGCCAGACTGTGCAGCGATCCTGCGGAAATAGCCGTCACAATTTTACCCGAAAGGGCACCGCTGGCATCCACCAACACCGGTATGGAACTGCTTAGTGTGCTGTTGTTGCCTAACTGGCCACTGTTATTGTCGCCCCATGCGGCAATGCTTCCGTCGGAGCACAAGGCGAGGTTATGATTGCCGCCCACCGCCAAGGCCACGACGGTCTTGCCGGCGATCACTCCGGGTTGATCCAGCAACACCGGCCTGCTGCCGCTTGAGTTGGCATTTCCCCAGGCGGCCAGCGTGCCGTCCGCGCACAAAGCGAGATTGCGACTGCCACCGGTGGCCACGGTCAGCAATGTTTTGTTCCACAGCACGCCTGCCATATCCACCGGTCCCGGGACCAGACTGGCTGCCGTGCTGCCATTTCCTAACTGGCCATTGGAGTTGTAGCCCCAAGCCAATAAACGGGTGTTGGCCCACTGCAACACCAAATCGTTGCCACTGCCGCCAAAATAGTTAGCCACAAACGAGTAGGTGATCCCCGCGTAGTCCAAGGATACCTGCTGGCCCTGCGCCAAATTGCTAAACACTCCCAACAGCGGGCTGGTGCCGGTATTTCTAATAATTGTGAGATAACTGCCCGCTAGCGGTGCAAAATTGAGTGCGAAGCTGGCTGAATTGCCGGTGGCTAGGAAATTGCCAACCATCAGCGGCAGGTCGGAGGCGGAGTTGAAGGCAAACACCTCGGGCAGGCGGACAACCGTCACCGCATAACTCTGCGTGTTGATGCCATCGGCAGCCACGATTGATATCGTGATCACATTCTCGCCCACTGCCAGGTTGATCGATCCGCTGGCCGCGCCGGATGCCACACTGGAACCATTCACCTTGATCGTGGCGTATGCACTCACCGGAGTGACCCTGATACTGCCCGTCGCGAATGGCACCGTCGCAATATAACTTGTCCGGGAACTGGAAAACCCGGGCGACAACGTGCCACCGCTCAATGTTAGGCCAGAAAGGGCGGCCAGCGTGCTCGTCGTGAAGGTCAGATCGCCACCTACCACTATGCCGCCCGTCCCCGCCGCCACGATCCGATAGTGATAAGTGATGCCGGAAAGCAGGCCGCTGAGGGCTGCGCTGGCCGCCGTGGCGCTGATGCCGGAGGCGGTTCGAGGCGTCGCCGCGACGCTGTTGCCATAAAAATTTGTCAGTCCATATTCAAACGTCAGGTCCGCATCATTGCCTTGAGGATTCACACTGCCATTCAGCGTGGCACCGGTATCGGAGATCGCGTTCGCAGCCAGCGTCACCGCCACGGGAGCGGGTGGCGAGGCGACGATAGCCAGGTTGTGGGAGGATGCGCAACCACTGGTTAGCGCGGTGATGATTTCCCCGGCACGCAGCGCACTGGTGTTAGTCACCACGGGTACACTGCTGGTCGTACTGCCGAGATTACCTAACTGGCCTATCCCATTATATCCCCAGGCGGCCACGCTGCCATCCGCGCACAGCGCAACACTGTGGTAATATCCGCCGGACACGGCGCTGAGGGTCTTGCCGGAGAGCACTCCGCTGCGATTCACCAGCACGGGATACCCGGTGCCGCTGCTGCCGGTCGTGCCGTTGCCCAATTGCCCGTAGTAATTGGCACCCCAAGCGGCCAAGGCCCCATTCGAGCACAACGCCAAACTGTGCCCATCGCCGCCCGCAATGGCGATGATCGTCTTGCCGGCTAGCGCCCCGGTGGTGCTCACCCACACCGGTGCCATGCGGTTGGTCATGCTATTGTCGCCCACTGCACCGCTGCCGTTACTGCCCCAGGCGGCAAGCGCACCATCCGAGCACAAGGCCATGCTGTGTGCGGACCCGGCGGCAATAGCGACAACTTGTCGGCCCGCGAGCACGCCGCTGCGATCCACCAGCACTGCGGCCCTGCTATCGGTGGTTTTGTTATTGCCCAATTGGCCACCCCCGTTGTTGCCCCAAGCGACGATGGCACCATCCGAACACAAGGCCAAATTATGCGATCCACCGCAAGTGATGGCAATGACCGTCCTGCCGGCGAGCGCACCCGTGGCATCCACCAACACCGGCACCGCGGAATTGTATCCTGGTGCGCTGCTGGTGCCTAACTGGCTATCGCCATTGGATCCCCAGGTGGCCATGCTACCATCGGAACACAACACCAAGTTATGATCTTCTCCGGCGGCGATGGCAATCACGGTCTTGCCGGCCAGCACACCGCTACGGTCCACCAACACCGGTGTCGAACTGTTGGTGGAACTGTTATTGCCTAGATAGCCATAGTAGTTGCTGCCCCATGCGGCCAAGGTTCCATCCGAACACAGTGCCAAACTGTAATCCCCGGCTGTGGCCACTGCCGTGACCGTCTTGCCGGCTAGCACACCCGTCATATCCACCGGCACTGGCGCGGATCGACTCACCACGCTGTCGTCTCCCAACTGGCCGGAATTATTATTGCCCCATGCCAGCAAGCGGGTATTCGCCCATTGCAATACCAAGTCATTGCCCGTTCCACAAAAATAGTCGGCCACAAATGCATAACTGATCCCCGCATACGTCAAGTCCACCCGTTGGCCCTGAACCAAATTGGCAAACGCACCCTGCATCCGTTCCATACCGGTGTTGTTCACCACGGTCAGCCGGGTTCCCGGGGACGGGGCGAAATTCAACGCCAAACTAACCGGGATGCCGGGGGCCACGAAACCACCTGCCGTCACTGGCACGTCCGTGGCAGAATTGAAAACCAACACCTCTGGCAACCGAGTCACCGTGATGCTATAGGTCTGCGTGTTGATGCCGTCCGCCGCTGTCACCCGCACGCTGAGGCTCGTGTTGCCAACGGCCAGACTCAGCGACCCACTCGCCGTGCCGGATGCCACCGCCACCCCATTCACCTCAGCTCTGGAAGTTGCATCCGCCAATACCGGGGTGAGGGTGATACTGTTAGTGGCGTATGGCACGGTGGCGATGTAGTTGACGTTACTGCCGGAAAATGCGGGTGACAGAGTGCCGGCGCTCAGCTGCAAATTGGACATAGTTGCTAACGACGAAGTGGTGAATGTCATGTCTTCACCGTGTACCGTACCGCCAGCACCGGCCGCCACAATCCGATAGTGATAGGTGCTGCCAGCGAGCAGGTCTGCCACTGTCGCGCTTGCCGCCGTGGGAGTTGCGCCGGTGGCAGATGCCGGATTGGCAACGACGCTGGTGCCATAGAATGTTGTTAACCCATATTCAAAGGACACGGTGGCACTGGTGCCGTTAGCATTCGCACTGCCATTGAGGATAGCCGATGCATCGAAGATCAGGCTCGCCGCCACGGTGGATGCCGTCGGCGGCGGTGGCGCGGCCACCCATGCAAGACTGTGGGTCGCCCCGCCGAAGCCAGCGACGATGCGTTCGCCGCTTCGCAGAGCGCTGGAATCCACCAACACCGGAACCCCGCTGGCGGTGCTGCTGATATTGCCCAACTGGCTGTAGTCATTGCTTCCCCAGGCGGCAAGTGTGCCGTCCGCACACCACGCCAGGGTATGTGCATTGCCGGAATTCACTCCGACAATGGTTTTGCCGGCAAGCACGCCCGTCTTATCCACAAGCACAGGCACAACACTGCTCGTGGCGCTGTTGTTGCCGAGCAATCCTTGATAGTTATAGCCCCAGGCGGCGAGCGTGCCATCCGCGCACAACACGAACCGCTGATTGCCACCCGCATCTATACTAGCAATCGTCTTGCCGGCGAGCACACCGCTGTGATCCACCTCAACTGGCACCAAACTGCTGGACCACGAGTTATTGCCGGGTTGCCCGCTGATACTGTATCCCCAACCGGCGAGGGTACCGTCCGCACACAGCGCCACACTGTATTCTCCGCCCGCAGAAATAGCTACGACCGTCTTGCCCGCCAGCACTCCCGATCGATCCACCATCACCGGAGTGATACCGCTCGTTGTGCTGTTATTGCCTAACTCCCCGTTGGCGTTGTAGCCCCAGGCAGCCAGCGTGCCATCGCTGCACAACGCAAGGTTATGGGCGTAACCGGCGGCGATGGTGACAATGCTCTTGCCAGCGAGGACACCGGCAAGCTTGACTTCCATCGGAACCCCGGTGCTGGAAATCGTCTTCACTCCAAGTTGATAATTTGTATTGCTTCCCCAACCGACCAAGGTGCCATCGGCGCACAGCGCGAGGCTGTGAGTGGCCCCGGCCACCACGCCAATGACCCGCTTGCCGACAAGCACCCCACTGCGATCCACCAGCACCGGTGCCGTGCTACTACCTATGCTGCCGTTACCCAACTGGCCATAGGAATTGTCTCCCCAGGCCACCAGCGTCCCATCAGCACACAAAGCGATATTGTGCGATTGTCCCACCGCCACACTAACGATTGTTTTACCATATAGCACACCGCTCATATCGACGGGAACCGGCACGGCGCTCGACGCGGCACCAGTGGTGCCGAGTTGGGCGGAGGAATTGTTGCCCCAGCTCAGCAGGCTGGTGTTAGCCCATTGCAGGACCAGATCATTGCCATTGCCGCCAAAGTAATTGGCCACAAATTGATAGGTGATGCCAGCGTAAGTCAACGGGACCAACTGCCACTGCGCCAAGTTGTCAAAGGTGCCTTGAATCCTCCCATAGCCGGTGTTTTTCACCACGGTCAGGGCACTGCCAATTGCCGGCGCGCAGTTGAGCGCAAAGCCAACTGAATTGCCGGTGGCGATTAATCCAGAAACCGTCACGGGCACATCCGTCGCTGAGTTATAGGTGAACACATCGGGCAGGCGGGTCACCGTCACGGTATATGTCTCGGTGTTGATGCCATCGGCAGCTACTACCACCGCAGTGATGACGTTGTTGCCAACCACCAGACTGAGCGGATCACTCGCCACACCGGACGCCACCGAGACCCCGTTGATTTTCACCGTGGCGGTGGCGTGGGTGCAGAGCGGAGCCACGGTTAGGGTAGTGCTGGCAAAAGGCACCGTGGCAATGTAGTTGAAGGTGCTGCTGGAAAACACCGGCGCAAGTGTGCCCGGGTTCAACACCAAGCCCGCAAGAGTGGCCAAATCGCTCGTCGTGAACATCATGTCCTCGCCTCTCACCGAGCCTCCCCCGCTCGTCGCAACAACCCGATAGTGATAGGTGGTGCCAGGAAACAACCCACCAAGCACACCACTCACAGCAGTGGCCGTGGCACCCGTCACCGGCGTCGGCGTGGCGGCCATCACATTGCCATAGGAAGCCGTCAGGCCATATTCAAACGAGACTGTGGTGTTAGAGCCATTGGCATTCGCGCTTCCATTGAGGGTGGCACTGGTATCGAGGATCGAAGTGGCCGCGACGGTGGCGGCACTGGCTGGTGGCGGCGAGGCCACCACGGCGAGGCAGTACGAAGCAGTGATACCTGTGACCCGTTGCACCACGCGCTCGCCACTGCGCAGCGCGGCGGTATTGAGCAACACCGGCGTGCTGGCATTGTTCGTGCTATTGTCGCCTAACAACCCATATCCATCATAGCCCCATCCGGCCTGTGTACCATCGGCGCATGCGGCCAGGCACTGCGAGTTGCCAGCGTCGATGGCCACCACCCATTTACCGGCCAGCACTCCGGTCTGTGTCACCAGCACCGGCACACTGCTATTCGCCGTGCTGTTATTGCCCAATTGGCCATTGTAGTTGTACCCCCATGTCACCAAGGTCCCGTCCGCGCACAACCCCAAACTGTGGCTGGATCCGGCGGCGATTGCAGCCACAGTCTTGCCGGCCAGCACCCCGCTGCGATTCACCAAGCCCGGCACGAGGCTATCCGTCGTGCTGTTGTTGCCCAACTGCCCATAGTTGTTGTATCCCCACGCTGCCACCACCCCGTCGGCGCACAATGCCAGACTGTGATAGGATCCCGCAGCAATGGCGGTGACCGTCTTGCCGGCCAGCGCGCCGGTTTGATTCACCAACGTCGGAACGAGGCTGTCGGTCGTGGTGCTACTGCCGAGACGGCCATTGCCGTTGGAGCCCCAAGCTGCCACCTTCCCATCGGCGCACAGCGCGAGGCTGTGATACCCCCCGGCAGCAATAGCGACAATCGTCTTGCCGACCAGCACCCCGCTTTGATTCACCAACACCGGGACCGAGCTGTTCAGTATCGTGTTATTTCCTAACTGGCCGTAGTCATTCACTCCCCACGCCGCCACGCTGCCGTCTGCGCACAACGCCAGATTGTGATTGGCACCCGTGGCAATCGCGATGACCGTCTTGCCGGCCAGCACGCCGCTTGTGTCCACAAGCACCGGAGCCGGGCTTTGTGTTGTGCCGCCGTTCCCTAACTGGCCTACATCGTTGTATCCCCAAGCGGCCAGCGTGCCGTCCGAACACAGCGCCAGACTATGGCGGTAGCCGACGCTTAGTGCGGTGATCGTTTTGCGTGCCAGCACGCCCGTCATGTCCACCGGCACCCCACCACTGCTGTTGCTCGTGCTGTTGTTGCCCAATTGCCCGCCGTCATTGTATCCCCAGGCCAACAAGCGCGTGTTGGCCCATTGCAGGACCAGATCATTGCCACTACCTCCGTAGTAGTTGGCGACGAACGCATACTCTACACCGCCAATGGTGAATTTTACCAACTGCCCCTGAGTCAAGTTGTCGAAGGTGCCCCGGATTGGTCCGGTCCCCGTATTGTTGATCACCATGAGGCTGGTGCCTGCGGGTGGGGCGTAGTTCAGCGCGAACCTCGCCATGGTTCCGGTGGCCACAAAGTCCCTAACTGTAACCGGCACATCTTCTGCCGAGTTGAAGGCGTAGATTTCCGGAAGCCGCGTCAAAGTTACGGTATATGTCTTGGTGCTGCCACCGCTGGCAGGGGTCACCACGATGCGCAGCAGGTTGTCGCCCACCGCCAAATTGATCAGCGAACTGGCTGTGCCGGACGCCACGGGTTGGCCATTTACCGTGATGGTGGCAGCGGGGTCCAGCGCCACGGGCGTCACCCTGACGTTGGTGTTGGCATTGGCCGCCACCGAGCCATAACTCGTGTTGGTTCCCGTGAATGCAGGTGTCAGTAAGCCGCTGCTCAACGCCAAATCTGAGAGACCCGCTAGATTGGTGGTTGTGAATATCATGTCATCGCCCCGAAACACCGGACCAGAATTGGCGGCCAGCACCCGATAGTGATAGGTGGTGCCAGCGGGCAGATCGTTGAGCGTGGCACTCACAGCCGTGGCAGTGGTGCCGGTGACTGGTGCCACGACAACCGTGCTGCCGTAAGCAATTGTCGGACCATACTCAAACGACACGTTGCTGCTGGTGCCTTGGGCATTGACGCTGGCGTTCAGGGTCGCACTGGTGTCCGTGATACCGCTTGCCGCCAGCGTGCTGACAAGTGGCGGTAATGGTGTGGCCACCAGCGCGAGGTTGTGATTTGAGAGGGCACCGGACGAGCATCCTACAAACCGCTCGCCGATACCTAACGTGCTGGTGCTAACCCACACAGGCACAGAGCTGGTGGTGGAGTCGCCGGTGCCAAGATTGCCGCTCCAGTTATATCCCCAAGCGGCCAATCTCCCATCCGAGCAGAGGACATAATTGCGGGAGCCGGCAGCGTAGATGGCACTAACGGTTTCACCAGAAAGCACTCCCGTCCGGTTTACTAACACCGGCTTGGTCTCAGTGGTGTACATTCCGCCGTTGCCTAACTGCCCGTTGAAATTGTAACCCCAAGCCGCCAGGGTGCCGTCCGAGCACAGAGTTAGACTGTGGTCGCCGCCAGCGGCCACCGCAATGGGAATCTTGCTGGCCAGCACGCCCGAGTTGAAAACCAGGGTCGGCAGCGAGCGGTTCGTTGAGCTGCCGTCGCCCACCTGGCCGTTGTCATTGCGGCCCCAGGCGGCCAGCGTGCCATCGGTACAGAGCACCAAGCAGGTATCTCCACCGGCAGCAATGGCGAGCAATTTCTTGTTAGCAATCGTGCCGCTGCTGGACACCAGCACCGGTGCCAAGCAGTTGACTGTGTCGCCAGTGCCCAACTGACCGTATTGATTGCTGCCCCACACCGCCAGGGTTCCATCGGCGCAAAGCGCCAAACTGTGAGAGCCGCCAGTCACTACCGATATCACTTGTTTTCCTAACAAGACACCAGTCTGATCGACAGCCACCGGCAACGGGCTGTTGGCGCTGCCATTGTTGCCCAACTGGCCGCTTGTGCCGCCACCCCACCCGGCCAGCGTGCCGTCTGAGCACAACACGAGGTTATGATATTGGCCGACGGATATGGCAACGACGGTTTTTCCCGCCAGCACACCCGTGCGATCCACCAGCACTGGAACCTGACTGGCATTTGGCCGACCGTTGCCTAACTGGCCATAGGCATTATCGCCCCACGCGGCCAAGGTGCCGTCGGAGCACAGCACCAGGCTGTGGACATACCCACTGCCAGCGGCAATGACGGATTTGCCCGTCAGCACGCCCGCCATGTTCACTGGTCCCGGGAGCAGACTGGTTGCCGATGTGCCATTGCCTAACTGCCCTTGATCATTGTAGCCCCATCCCACCACGCGGGTGTTGGCCCACTGCAAGACCAAATCATTGCCGCTGCCACCAAAGTAGTTGGCAACGAACGGATAGGTGATTCCGGCATACGTCAGGTTTACTAACTGGCCCTGCGCTAGATTGGTGAAAGTCCCCAGAATAGGGCGGCTGCCCGTCTGATTCAGTACGGTTAGTTTGGTGAAGGCGGCCGGGGCATAGTTCAGCGCAAAGTTAGCCGTGCAACCGGCGAGGGAGAACCCGTTGGCCGCCAGCGCCACATCCGCCGTTGAGTTAAAGGTAAACACATCGGGCAGGCGGGTGACCGTCACGTTGTACGTTTGTGTGCCTGCCCCCCCTGCCGCCGTCACCACCAGGGTGATCCGGTTGTTGCCCACCGCCAGTGCCAGCGGGCCGCTGGCCGTGCCGGATACCACCGGGCTGCCATTGACCGTCACCATGGCTGTGGCCGATGTGAGCACAGGAGTCACGGTGATGTTGGTGGTGGCATTCGGCACGGTGGCGTCGTAGCCAAGCGTAAGAGTGGTAAACGCGGGTGCCAGAGTGCCGCTGCTCAACGTCAGTTCTGCGAGGGCGGCCTCGGTGGTCGTGGTGAATGACATGTCTTCGCCTTTCACGATGCCGTAGGCACTGGTGGCGACGATTCGATAGTGATAAGTTGTGCCAAACGCCAACCCGCCGATGGTGGCAATAACCGGCGTCTGTGTTGTTCCAGTTAGATTAGCTGGAGCTGCCGCCACCATGCTGCCGTACGATTTTGTTAGCCCGTATTCAAACGTGACACCGGTGTTGCTGCCGTTGGCAGTGGCGCTGCCGTTGAGAGTCGCCCCCGCGTCAATAACAGCACTGGCCGCCAGCGTGGTTGCCAACGGCGGTGGTGGCGAGGCGACCAGAGCGAAGCTGCAGTCGCCCCCGGCAAAGCCTGCAATGACCCGTTCACCGGCCGGTTGAGCGCTCATATTGACCAACACTGGTGCCCAGCTGGCAGTCGTGGTGGCGTTGCCTAACTGGCCACTGGCGTTGTAGCCCCAAGTGACCACGCTGCCGTCCGAACACAGGCCAAGACTGTGGTAATTGCCAGAAGCTATGCCGGCAAATGACTTGCCCGCCATCACGCCCGTTCGATTCACCAGCGCAGGTAGCAGAGTCGTGGAAGAAGACGTGCCTAATTGGCCATAGTTGTCGTAGCCCCAGGCGGCCACATCGCCGTCTGCGCATAGCACGAGGCAGTGGTTAGAGAGTTCCGGCGCACCTACCACCGATTTACCGGCGAGCGCTCCGCTTCGATCCACCAACACCGGCACAGAGCTGCTCACCGAACTGTTGATGCCTAACTGCCCATAATAATTTGTGCCCCATGCGGCCAAACTGCCATCCGCGCACAACACCATGCTCAGATAAGTCCCACCGGCAATGGCGACCACCCGCTTGCCTGCCAGCACACCCGTGGTATCCACCCGCAGCGGCACCGTGCTGACGCTCGTGGTGCCGATACCTAACTGGCCGTCAGAATTCTGACCCCAGGCAACCAGCGTGCCATCCGAACACAGCGCCAGACTGTGGGAACCTCCGGCAGAAATGGCGACCACATTCTTGCCCTGGAGCACTCCCGTTCGATCCACCTCGACGACTCCTGACGTGCTGGTTTGGTTATTGATGCCCAGCTGGCCATAATCGTTAGCCCCCCATGCTGCCACCGTTCCATCAGCGTAAAGGGCGAGGCTGTGGCTACCGCCGACTGCGATGGCAGTGATGGTTTTCCCGGCCAGCCCACCCGGCAGGCTCATCAGATAGGGCACGAAGTTGCCAGATCCCCAGGCGACCAATGCACCATCAGCGCACAATGCCAGGACTCTCGTGCCGCCGGCACTCAACGCGGTGATCGTCCTGCCGGCCAACACGCCGCTGCGATCAACCGTCACCGGCAAACTACTGCTGGTTAGACTGCCATTGCCTAACTGTCCGGATGCATTAGCGCCCCACGCCAGCAACCGAGTATTGGCCCATTGCAGAACCAAGTCATTGCCGGTGCCACCTAGATAGTTCGAGACAAATGGATAGATCACTCCGCCGTACGTCAGATTCACGCGTTGCCCGGGTGCCAAGTTGTCAAAGGTGCCTTGAATCGGATCCACTCCCGTGTTGTTGACAAGCGTCAGGTTGGTGCCGGGCGGCGGGGCAAAGTTGAGTGCAAGCGTCGGCGCATGGCCTGTGGCCACGAATCCTGCTGCGGTGGCCGCCACGTCGCTGGCAGAGTTATAGGTAAAGCTATCCGGCAGACGGGTGACCGTCACCGTATAGGTCTTGGTGTTGCCGCCACCCGCCGCACTGACCTGCGTGGTAATAACATTGGTGCCGACGGCTAGGTTGAGCGCAGCACTGGCCGTGCCGGAGGTGACTGCCACACCATTGACCGTGACCGTGGAACCCACCACCGCCACATGCGGCGTAAGCGTGATGCTGTCATTGGCATACGGCAGCGTAACGATATAGCTGGTGGTGTTAGCTGAAAATGCCGGGGTGAGTGTGCCACTGCTCAGGGTCAGGCTGTCGAGCACGGCAAAGGTGGTGGTGGTGAACGTCCGGTCCTCACCCGTCACGGTGCCACCAGCACCCGCAGCCACCACCCGATAGTGATAGGTGGTGCCGGAGAGCAAGCCGCTGAGTGTGCTACTAACAGCCGTGACGCTCGTTCCGCTAACGGTTGCTGGCGTGGCAGCCACGCTGGTGCCGTAGTCATTTGTCAGACCATAACCAAAGGTCACGGGTGTGCTGCTGCCGCTGGCATTGACGCTGCCCTGCAAGGTCGCCGATGTGTCGAGAATCGCCGTGGCAGCCAGCGTGGTGGCAGCGGGCGGTGGCGGCCCGGCGACGAGCGCCAGGCTGTAGTTAGGTCCACCGGCGGCGGCCACCACGCGTTCGCCAGTACGCAGCACTCCTGCGCTGACCGAGACCGGCACGCTGCTGTAGGTAAGACTCTTATTGCCCAACTGACCGGAGTTGTTGTAGCCCCAGGTGGCCACGCTCCCGTCGGAGCACACCGCAAAATTGTGGCCGCCACCCGCATAAATGTTGGTAACCGTCTTGCCCGACAACACTCCCGTGCGATCCACCAGAACCGGCACGCTGCTGCTGACCGTGCTGTTATTGCCTAGGCTACCGCTGCTATTGTTACCCCAAGCGGCGATGGTTCCGTCGGCGCATAGTACGAGACTGCAGTAATAGCTGGCGGCGATCCCCACAACGGATTTTCCAGCGAGCACGCCGGATCGGTTCACCAACACCGGTTCACTGCTGTCGATGGTGCCGCCGTTGCCCAATTGGCCATCGTTGTTATAGCCCCATGCCACCAAGCTGCCGTCCGCACACAGCGCAAGGTTGTGATTGTCCCCTGCCGCGATGGCGACCACCCGTTTGCCCAGCAGCGCGCCGCTCGCATTGACCGCCACCGGCACCCCGCTGGAGGTCGCGCTGTTATTGCCTAACTGGCCATAACTATTGCCGCCCCATGCGACCAGGGTGCCGTCCGCGCACAAGGCGAGGTTGTGATTCAATCCGGCGTCAAGAGCCACCACTCGTTTATCTAACAACACATCCGTTTGATTCACCCAAATTGGGACCGCGCTGTTGGTGTAGGAGCCATCGCCCAACTGGCCGGAGGTATTGAGTCCCCAGGCGGCGAGCGAACCGTCCGCGCACAGGGCGAGATTATGACTGCCGCCGACCGCCACCGCGATGACCTGACGATTGAGCAAAATCCCTTCGCTGTCCACCCGAACCGGCAGCTTGCTCGATGTCATGCTGCTGTCACCCAATTGGCCATAGGTATTGTCGCCCCAGGCAGCCAGCGTACCATCCGCGCACAGGGCGAGGCTAAAATTGACCGAGGAACCCGAATTGCCGCCGGCAGCCACCGCGGTGATCGCTTTGCCGGCCAGTACGCCGGAACTATCCGTTGCAACGGCAACCGGGCTGTTGGCTGTGGAGCTGTTACCTAACTGGCCGTCAGAATTATCGCCCCAACCAACAACCCGGGTGTTGGCCCATTGCAGAACCAGATCATTGCCGCTGCCGCCAAAATAATTGGCGACGAATGAATATGCCACCCCTGAATATGTTAGTCCTACCAACTGTCCCTGATTCAAATTAGAGAAAGCCCCATGAATGGGCGCGAAACCGGTGTTTTTCACCAGAAGCAGGTTGGTTCCCGCTAGCGGCGCAAAGTTGAGTGCAATCGGAGCCATGACGCCGGTGGCAGCAAAATCACTGACCGTCACCGGCACGCTGGCACTGGAGGCGAAGGTATAGACCGAGGGCAAACGGGTCACCACCACCGTGTATGTTTGCGTGCTGAGGTTGCCCGCAGCAGTTACCACAAGGCTGATCGAATTGTTGCCGACGTTTAGATTGATCGGCCCGCTGGTAGCGCCGTAGGCCACAGTCACGCCGTTGACCTTTACCCGGGAACTCGGGTTGGCAGCCACCGGAGTCACGGTGATGCTGCTGCTGGCAAATGGCACGCTCGCCACATAACTGGTGGTGATGCTGGCAAACGCCGGATAGAGCGTGCCACTGCCCAAGGTTAGGCCGGCGAGCGAGGCCAACGTGCTCGTCGTGAACGTCAGATCCTCACCCCATACCGTGCCGCCCACACTCGTGGCCTTCACCCGATAGTGATAGGTGGTCCCGGCTAGCAGGGAGCTGAGTGTCGCACTCACAGCCGTGGTTGTTGTCCCAGTTAGGGAGGCGGGTGTGGCGGCCACCGTTATCCCATAGGAATCACTCAGGCCATACTCGAACGTCACATTGGTGGCGGATCCGTTGGGGTTGACGCTGCCGTTGAGGGTGGCTCCGAGGTCGATGATGCCGCTGGCCGCCACGCTCGTCGATACTGGCGGCGGCGGCGAGGCGACCAGCGCGAGGCTGTGATATGTGCCGCCCTCCACAGCCACGAAGCGCTCGCCCGCCGCCAGGATCGCGGTGTTGGCCAACACCGGCACGTAGCTTTGTGTCGTGCTGTTATTGCCTAACTGGCCATAGGAATTCGCACCCCAAGTGCCCAATGTTCCATCCGAACACAGCACCAGACTGTGGCTGGACCCGGCAGTGATGTTGGTGATGATCTTCCCTGACAGAAGTGATGTTGGGTTCACCGTCATCGGCACATTGCTCTGGCTGATACTGCTATCCGCCAATTGGCCGTTGTAATTGTAGCCCCAGCCCGCCATCGTGCCATCAGCGCACAGGGCCAATGTGTGGCTGGAGCCAGCAGTCAGGGCGGTGATCGTTTTGCCTGATAGCACGCCACTGGTCACCACTGCCGCCGGGACCAGGCTTTGGGAATAGGCTGCACCGCCATTGCCTAACTGGCCGCTGGAGTTGCTGCCCCAAGCGGCCGCTCTGCCATCCGAACACAGCGCAAGGCTATGGCCGCCACCACCGGCAATCGCGGTGATCGTCTTGCCCAAAAGCACTCCCGTTCGATCCACCAATACCGGCTTTGAATTGTCAGTGATGGTGGTATCCCCCAATTGGCCGCTGGTATTGCTGCCCCAGGCTGCCACGCTGCCATCGGCACACAGGGCGAGACTGTGCGAGTCCCCGGCAGCGATCGCAGTGACCGTCTTACCTGACAAAACGCCTTTCTGATAGATTACAACCGGCACCGCACTGTTGACTGTGGTGGTGTTGCCCAACTGACCGGACGAATTGCTGCCCCAAGCGACCACGGTGCCATCCGAGCACAGCGCGAGGCTGTGGGACGTGCCCGCGGCGATGGCCACCACGGTTTTTCCATCAAGCACGCCGGTGATCTCGACCGCCACCGGTACCTTGCTATTGGTGCTGCTGCCGTCACCCAACTGGCCATAAGAATTACTTCCCCAGGCGGCCAGAGTGCCATCGGCGCACAGCGCGAGGTTGTGGGAACCGCCGGCGGCAGTGGCAACGATGGCTTTACCGGCGAGAACACCGGTGTTATCCACCGGCACCGGGACGCTGCTGTTGGTGGTGGTGGCGTTGCCAAGTTCGCCGTCGGCATTGTAGCCCCAGTCCACCAACCGGGTATTGGCCCATTGCAGAACCAAATCATTGCCACTACCGCCATAGTAATTGGCTTCAAATGGATAGGTGACTCCGCCATACGTCAGATCAACCCGGCTCCCCTGATCCAAATAGTCAAAAGTGCCGTGAATGGCCCCGGTGCCAGTGTTTTTCACCACCATGAGCGTGGTGCCAGGCGTCGGCGCATAACTCAGCGCGAAACTCGCCGTCAACCCGCTGGCCATGAAATCACTCACCGTCACCGGCACACTTGTGGCGGAACTGAAAGTAAACACGGCCGGCAACCGCGTGACAGTTAGAGTATATGTCTTGGAGTTGGAGCCATCCGCCACGGTGACGACAATGCTGATAACGTTGCTGCCCACCGACAGACTGATGGGCGCACTGGCCGTGCCCGACGCCACAGCCACGCCTTTCACCTTCACCGTGGAAGAGGCGTATTCAACCACCGGGGTGACCGTGATGCTGGCCGAGCTGTTAGGCACAACTGCGGCATACGCGATTGTACCGCCGGAAAACCCCGGCAGCAGATCGCCTTGGCTCAGGCTCAGGCTGGCCAGCATCGCGAAATTGGTCGTCGCGAACGTCATGTCATCACCAACCACCGTGCCGCCCGGGTTGGTGGCCACAACCCGATAGTGATAGGTGGTGCCGGATTGCAGGCCGGTTAGAGTCGCGCTTTCCGCGGTGGTCACCGTCCCGGCGGCGGTTGCGGGGGTAGCCGCGACGCTGGTGCCGTAGGATTTTGTCAGGCCATATTGGAATGTCACAGTGGTGCTGCTGCCATTGGCCATCACACTTCCCTTGAGTGCGACTCCGGTGTCGGTGATAGTGGTGGCTGCAAGGGTGGCGGCCACGGGTGACGGCGGCGAGGCGACCAAGGCGAGGCAATGATAGTATCCGGCGAGGGCATCGACCCAGCGCTCGCCGCTGCCGAGGGCGGCCGTGCTGACTGCCACGGGACTTGAACTGTTCGTATTGGCTGCGTTGCCAAGTTCGCCGTAGTAATCGTAACCCCACGCAAACAACGTGCCATCGGCACACAAGGCGCAGTTGCTATCGCCGCCAGCAGCCATGTCATTGATCGTCTTTGCGGCAAGCACGCCTGAGGCGTACAACGACACCGGCACGCTGCTATCCGTCGTGCTGTTATTTCCTAACTGGCCATAATTGTTGTGGCCCCATGTAGCCACCGATCCATCCGTGCAAAGCGCCACGCTATGAGCCGACCCGGCAAAGATGGCTTTAACGGTTTTGCCGGAGAGAGCCCCGGATTTATCGACCAGCACCGGGAACTTGGTATTGGTCGTGGTGTTGTTACCGACTTGACCGTTAGAGTTATACCCCCATGCCACAAGGGTTCCATCCGAGCACAATGCGAGAGTGTGGGCATAGCTGGTGGAGATGGCAGTAACCGTCTTGCCGGCCAGCGCGCCGCTGCGGTCCACCGCCACCGGCACGCTGCTATTGCTGTTGGTGTTGCTGCCTAACTGGCCTGAAGCATTGTTGCCCCAAGAGGCCAGGGTCCCGTCCGAACACAACGCGAAGCTGCAGGAACTTCCCGCCATCACGGCTATGACGGTCTTACCGGCCAGCACGCCGCTTCGGTCCACCAGGACCGGCACGCTGCTGTTGTTGGTGCTATTGTTGCCCAACTGACCAGACAAGTTATAGCCCCAGGCGGCTAGGGTGCCATCGGTGCAAAGCACGACACTGTGCCCGTCTCCAGCAGACATGGCCATGATCGTCTTGCCGGCCAGCACACCTGTGGTATTTACCAACACCGGCACCCGGCTGGTGCTCCACACGCCGTTTCCTAACTGCCCATTATCGTTCTTTCCCCACGAGACCAGCGTGCCGTCGGCACATAGCACCAGATTGTGACTGCTGCCGGCGGCCACGGCCAGCACCGTCTTACCGGCCAGCACACCGGTCATGTCCGGTGACTGCGGCACATTGCTATGGGTTGAGAGACCGTTGCCCAACTGCCCGTCTGTGTTGGATCCCCATGTCAGTACTCGCATATTCGCCCATTGCAGCACCAAATCATTGCCGGTGCCGCCAAAGTAATTTGCCACGAATGCATAAGTGATTCCAGCGTACGTCAGGCTCACCCGTTGCCCCTGCGGCAAGTTGTCAAATGTGCCTTTGATTGGCGAGCTGCCGGTGTTATTCACCATAGTTAGATTCGTGCCAGCTGGCGGGGCGAAACGCAGCACGAATGTTGCCGTATTGCCGGTGGCTAGAAGATCACTGACTGTCACCGGCACAGTTGCGGCGGAGGTGAAGTTATAGACATCAGGCAGGCGGGTCACAGTCACCGTGTAGGTCTTGATGTTGGTGCCATCTGCGGCGGTAACCACCGTGCTGATCGTATTGTTGCCAACCACCAAACTGAGGGCAGCACTCGGCGTGCCGGACGTCACTGCCAGACCATTGACCTTGACCGTGGCGGTTGCCGAGGTAGTGACCGGCGTCACGGTGATGCTGGTGGTGGTATTGGGCACCACTGCGGAATAACTGGTGGTGACCAGCGCAAACGCTGGAGCCAGCGTGCCGCTGCCCAGCGCCAGATCCGACAGCGAGGCCACCGTAGTCGTCGTGAACGTCATATCAGCACCCACCACCGTGCCGCCAGCGCTGGTGGCCACCACCCGATAGTGATAGGTAACACCCGAGATCAACCCGCTGCGAGCAGCACTCACCGCAGTGACGCTGGTGCCAGAGACAGTTGCGGGCGCGGCGACAACCGTGTTGCCATAAGCACTTGTCAAACCGTAATCAAAACTCACCGCAGTGCTGCTTCCGTTCGCAGTGACGTTGCCCTTCAAGGTGACGCCGATATCGGTGACGCCTGTAGCGGCCACAGTGGTGGCTAACGGAGGTGGAGGCGAGGCGACCAAAGCCAGACTATGATCAGAAGTACCCCTCGATACGAGTGCCATGATGCGCTCGCCAGTTTTAAGATTGCTAGTGACTACCGTGACGGGCACGTTGCTTTGTGCCGAACTGTTGTTGCCTAGCTGTCCGTTGCCGCCGAAGCCCCATGCCGCCGCCGACCCATCCGAACAAAGGGCAAGACCATGAGCGGAGCCACTCGCGATGCTGGCGACTGTCTTGCCAGATAACACCCCCGTCCGATCCACCAGCACCGGCAGCGGACTGCTGCCGTAGCTCGATCCATTGTTGCCCACCTGGCCATAATAATTGCTGCCCCAGCCAGCCAGCGTTCCATCCGAGCACAGGGCGAAACTTTGCGAGCCACCGGCCGCAATCGCAGTCACCGTCTTGCCGGCCAGCACGCCGCTGCGGTCCACCAATCCTGGCACGATGCCATTTGTTGTGATATTATTTCCTAACTGACCGTTGAAATTGTATCCCCAAGCCACCAGTGTGCCATCGGAGCATAAGCCGAGAGTGTGGGAATCGCCAGCGGCCAGCGCCACAACCGTCTTGCCCGCCAGCACGCCGGATTTACTAACCGATACCGGCACATTGCTATTGGTGTAACTGTTGTTTCCCAACTCCGCGTAGTTGTTGTAACCCCATGCGGCAATGCTGCCATCCATGCACAGCGCCAAACTGTATGACGTGCCTGCGGCAATGCTAACAACCGTCTTGCCCGCCAGCACTCCGCCGCAGTTCACCAACACCGGCACAAGGGAACTATTGGTGCTGCTACTGCCGTTGCCTAACTGGCCATACGAATTGCTGCCCCAAGCGGCCAGCGTGCCATCCGCACACAGCGCGAGACTGTGCGTAGAACCCGCCGCCACGGCGACGACTTTCTTGCCAGCCAGCACGCCGGACAAATCGACAGAGATCGGCACGGCACTGGCGATGCTGCTGTTGTTACCTAACTGGCCCGAGCTATTGGCCCCCCAGGCCGCCACGGACCCATCCGAACACAGCGCTAGGCTGTGAAGACTGCCCGTGGCCACGCTGACGAGGGTCTTACCGGCCAGCACGCCTGTCTTGTCCACCGCCACCGGCACAGCACTATCCGCCAGGCTGTTGATGCCTAACTGGCCGGATGCATTGCTGCCCCAAGCCAGCAGCCGGGTGTTGGCCCATTGCAGGACCAAGTCGTTGCCTGTGCCGCCGCCGTAGTTAGCCGTAAATGAATAGACGACTCCTGCGTAGGTCACTTGCACCAACTGACCCTGCGGCAAATTGTCAAAGGTGCCTTGGATCGGATTGCTTCCGGTATTCTTCACTACGGTTAGAGCGGTGCCCACGGCGGGGGCATAACTCAGTGCGAACGGCGGAACGCTGCCGCTCGCGGCAAATTCACTAACCGTCACCGGAACGGTCGAGGCCGCAGTGTAGGTAAAGGCAGCGGGCAACCGGGTCACCGTCACGGTGTAGGTCTTGGTGAAACCTCCGGCTGCCGGGGTGACCCCAATATCGATGGGGTTGTTTCCTACTGCTAAATCGAGCGCGCCGCTGGCTGTGCCGGACGCCACTGGATTTCCCTTCACTGTGACCGTGGCACCTGTATAAAGCACGGCCGGAGTCATGGCGATGGTGGTCGCAGCGAACGGCAACACGAACGAGTAACGGGTCACCTGACTATCGAAGGCGGGCACCAACGTGCCACTGCTGGGAACCAGGCTGGCGAGCGATGCCAAAGTGCTCGTTGTAAACGTCATATCATCACCCCGCGCCGTGCCACCGATGTTGGTGGCAACCAGCCGGTAGTGATAGGTCGTGCCGGATAGCAAGCCGCTGAGAGTGGCGCTGGCAGCAGTGATGGTGCTGCCGCTAACAAGTGCCGGACTGGCGGCCACCGTCGCGCCGTAGGCCGAGGTCAGTCCATATTCAAAGACGACGCTGGTGTCGCTGCCGTTGGCAGTCACGCTGCCCTGCAAGGCGGCCCCGGTGTCGGTGATGGCGTTAGCCGCCGTGCTGCTTAGCTCGGGCAGCGGTGACGAGGCAACGAGGGCGATCTCAAACGATGATCCGCTCCCGGCGATTCCGGCCACCATGCGCTCGCCAGTTCGCAAGGCGCTGGTGATGACTGAGGTCGGCACGTTGCTTTGGGTGTTGGTGCCATTCCCTAACTGCCCGTTGTAATTGTATCCCCAACTGGCTGCGCTGCCGTCGGAGCAAATGGCAAACCCCTGGATATATCCGGCTGCAATCGCCACCACGGTTTTTCCGGCCAGCACTCCCGAGCGATCAACCAACACGGGGACACTGCTATTGGTTGTGCTGTTGTTACCTAACATACCACTGCTATCGTCGCCCCAGGCCGCCAGCGTGCCATCCGCGCACAACACCAGATTTTGATTCGCCCCCGCTGCAATCGCCACTGCCGTCTTGCCGGCCAGCACCCCGGCCATTCTAACCATGTCCGGCACAATGGCGATGGTCGTGGTGCCATTGCCCACCTGACCAGCTGCATTGGCACCCCAGGCCGCCATGCTGCCATCCGCACACAGCGCCAGACTGTGGGAACCGCCACAGGCCAAGGCCACCACTGTCTTAGTGGCTAACACACCGGCCCGGTTCACCAGCACCGGTACGTTGGAATTGCTCGTACTCCCGTTGCCTAACTGACCGGTGGAATTGTAGCCCCATGCGGCCACACTGCCATCCGCACACAGCGCCAGACTGTGCGACTTGCCCCCGGCAATCGCCACCACCGACTTGCCGGCCAGCACGCCGCTGGCGCTAACTAACACCGGCACATTGCTGTTTGTCGTGTTGGCGTTGCCTAACTGGCCGTAATTATTGTAGCCCCATGCGGCCACTGTGCCGTCCGAACACAGCGCCAGACTGTGGCTATCCCCTGCAGCAATGGCGACAATCGTCTTGGTGGCCAGCACACCGCTGATGTTCACCAACACCGGCAGCTGGCTGTTAGTCGTATTGCCGATACCTAACTGACCGTTAATGTTGTATCCCCAAGCAGCCAGCGTTCCATCTGAGCACAGAGCCAGACTGTGAAGATAGCCCGTGGCTACCGCAACGATCGACTTCCCGACGAGCACTCCCGTCATCTCCACAGCCACCGGCACCGAACTGCCGGTCGTACTATCATTTCCCAAGCCGCCGTAGCTATTGGCACCCCAGCCCAGCAAGCGGTTGTTCGCCCATTGAAGCACCAGATCATTGCCACTGCCACCGAAATAGTTAGCAACGAATCCATAGTGGATCCCGCCAAAAGCCAACGTCACCCGCTGGCCCTGCGCCAAGTTGTCAAAGGTTCCCTGAATGAATCCCAAACCGGTGTTGTTCACCAGCGTCAAATTGGTGCCCACTCCTGGCGAAAAATTCAGGCTGATGTCCACCGTGTTGCCCGTCGCCGTGTAACTCGCAGCTGTCACCGGCACAGTTGCTGCAGAACTGAAACCGGCCGTGACCACCGCCCCACGCAGGGGTAAGACTAGCAAAAACAGGCTGGTCCAAATCAGGACGATCATACGCTTGGGTATCAGGTTCATAATCAGTCAGGGGTTGGGCGCAAGATTACCGGGAAATCGACGTCTCCTGCCACAGTCGGAAGTTGACAGGTTGATCGCCCGCTAACAATATAAAAAAGCCTGATTGCCAAATCTCTCCAGTCATAGCAAGATATGCCTAATTTATAGCAGGATTTGCGATAGCTGGACCATAGACGTTCTTGCCCAATGCGGTCCAATGAGCTCTCTCTGGCGGAAAATTGGCCTCCTGCCTGATTGAACCGCCATTCCAGCTGGCACGGCAGGGCTCCCGTGGCACCCGCCGCCCCCCGCCCCGCATTCACGAGCTTGACAGCGCCCGCCAACACGCCCACGCTCCTATCAAATCTCTGATGAAACATTTCTCTATCGTGAATCGGATTGCCCTTTCAACGGCAATTTATCTGTTAGTGACTGCCCCCACCCCAGCGGCGACAAACACCGCTACCTATCAACTCGGGGCTGCCGGCAGTGGCACGGTGATCGCGGGTCACTCGTACCAGCCGTGGATCGCCAAGGGTGCGCTGCCCACCGGCTCGATCCTGCGTGCGGTGACCATCAACGCCAAGCTCGAGAGCACCAACGCCAGCAATTGGGCCATGGACTTGATGGTTCTGTTTGATCCCACGCCCCTAACACCCGGCGAAGACTGCCTGCTGGCAATCGGCAATGGCGACAGCATCGGCCAAAACCTGAACTTGATCTGGGCGAATGGCTTTGACGGTCCCGGCACTGCGGTGACCGACACCAAGACCGCGCCTGCGAATTTCCCGGCCACCACAGATCTGCACAACGTCGGGATTTTTCTAACCAACACCGTTGGCGGACCGCTCACCGGCGGCACTTGGTCGGGCTCCGTCACCATCACTTATGATTCTCCAGACGTGGCTTGCATCAAAACGTTTGGCCTATCCGGCTATCCGGCACTCATCAGCGGCACCCATATCACTTGGAACCTGCCGCTTGGCACAACTCTAACGAACCTGGCACCCACCTATACGCTGGGCAGCGGCACCTGCAACAAGCCATCCGGTTCAATACAAAACTTCAGCAACCCGCTAACCTACACCGTCACCGACGGCGCAGTGGTCAACGTGTACACCGTCACCGCCGTGCTCGTGCCGCCGGTGGCCATGATCCAGGTGAACCTCGATACCGCCGCCAGAACCGGCCTGACGGGTCCCGCTAGCAATATCGGCACGACATGGAATCAGCTGCTGGCTCCGCCTCCTCTGGCGGCCACCGGCTTGTTGGATTCCAACGGCGTGACCACCACCGTGGGCGTCACCTGCGACGCCGCCAACGTCAGCTCGTGGGGAGCGCCAGCACTCAAGTTGCTGACCGGCGGCGCCTTCCAAACGAACTGGGACAGCCCGGCCTCCCTGGTCATCAGCGGCCTGACCCCCGGCATCCACCACACGCTCTATCTTGCCAGTTTCTATCCGAATGAACTCGGCGGCAAAAGCCTGTTTTTAACCACCAACCGGTCCACCACCGCAAGCCCCCAGGTGGCCGACAACGGCGGCCCTAACGGCAACTCCAGCACCTGGGTCCAGGGTGCCAACTACGTGCGCTTCGACAACCTCGAACCCGACTCTGGCAACAAGATCACCGTCACCCTGATCGGGAACAGCGGCACCAATCAAAGGCGCGCCTATCTCAGCGGCTTCCAATTGGTGTACGACGGGCCGCTGGCACCGCTCAATCTGACAGCCGCACCTATCAAAAGCCAGGTTGGCCTGAGTTGGTCGGCTTGGTCCGGGGCGACCGGCTACCATGTGAAGCGCTCGCTAACAAGCGGTGGTCCCTACACGACGCTGGCGACGGTGACGGGGAGAAGCTATACGGACCGGGCTGTGGCCAATGGCACAACCTATTACTATGTGGTATCAGCCACCCAAACGCTGGGTGAAAGTGCCAACTCCACCGAGGTAAGCGCGGTGCCTGCGGCGAGTCCGGCCAAGGACATTCTGGCCTTCGGGCCGGGGGCCGCCATGATCGACACTGATATCTTCTGGACAGTTCCGCTAGGGACTGTGGTGACCAATCTTGCACCCACTTTCACGTTATCGCCGTTCGCGACTTGTACTCCGACGTCAGGCACCAGCCGCAATTTCTCCAGCCACCAGACATATACCGTGACGGCAGAGGATGGCGGCAGCCGGGTCTATCATGTGACGCTGCGTATGGCTGACTATCCGGCCACCGCCACGGTGTTCACCACCACGCCGCTGAATGTGAGCGCCACCGCCACCGGCGCGGAAATCCTCAATACCGGCACCCTCATCGAAGCCAATCATGTGGGTGCCGGCGGCGAGGCACCCCTCACTCTGGCTAACGGTCTCACCTTCGGCATCTCCACCGCCAGCCTGATCAATCCTAACGACGGCAACCAGGATGCGTTTCCTGTTTCGTTGGGCAGCACCGGTTGGCGGCACAATTCCTCGGACAACCAAGGTTATGCCATCACCAATTCCGCGTTTAATAACCTGATGAACCACGCGTGGTGGATGGGTTATACCGATTCCCGCTCAGACATGTGCATCAATGGCCTGACCATCGGACGCACCTATCGTCTGCAATTGATCTCGGAAGCCCCTAACAATGGAACAGTCGCCCTCGAGGGCAGCCCGGAAACCACCTGGTCAGGCAACCCCAGCGTCATGACGGTCACCTGGACTGCCCAAGATACCAGCTTGAACATGCAGTATTCCCGGAAACAACAAGCGTCATCCGGCGGCCAGGGCGATGAAGTCCACTTCCAAGGCTATGCCCTGCATGACATCACACCGCCCAACGCGCTCAATTCCATCACCCGTTTTACCTTCCCAGGTCTCGGCATCGCCGCGATTTCCGGTAATCTGATCTCGCTGAATGTTCCGGCAGGCACGCCGGTGACGGCCCTAGCTCCCACGTTCACCTTGTCCGCCGGTGCCACCTGTGTCCCGGCATCCGGCACCAGCAGGGATTTCACCTATCCGCAGGTTTACGTCGTCACCGCAGCCAACGGTGCCTTGCGCGTGTTCACCGTGGCCATGCAACCAACGGTGACGCTCAGCCTAACCGGCAGTCCGCTGGCCGAGGCCGGCGGCACGGCAACCGTCACCGCCACTCTATCAGCCGCACACACCGAGGACGTGACCGTGGTGCTGGCGTACGCGGGCTCCGCCACGCTGACGGCCGACTTCACGCCCTCCACCTCCAACATCCTAATTCCGGCGGGGCAACTGAGCGGGGCGCTCACTCTAACAGCAGTGCCCAACAGCGTGTACGCGGGCACCGGGAAATCCATCCGGGTGAGCATCGGCGCGGCCTACCATGCCACCGGATTTTCTTCTCAAGCGCTCACTGCAATCATCGCGGAGGATGATCCGGAGCCGATTTTTCCGCTGGTCGCCGGCGAGCACGGCCGGGTGACTTGTCGGGAAAATCCCTCTATCATTTACGATGTCTATCTACCCCCCAACTATGCCGTCGATGGCCCTCCGTTGCCAATCATATATACCTTCAGCCCGACCGGTGGCGGGGAGGTGTCGGATTTCCAGGATGTCGCCGCCACCATGCAGATCATTGTCATTGGCCTGCTCAAGTTCTCCGATGGCATCGGTTGGGATGAGGTCTGGCACGAAATCTACGCCGTCACCCGAGATGTCAGACAACGCCTCGTGTTCGATCCCTCGGCGGAAATGGCCGGCGGATGGTCCGGCGGCGGCGTGGCCTCCTACGGCTTCAGCCGGTTCCGCGGCCAGCACACGGCGGGAGTGATCCCCATGGGCGGTTGGTTGGGGGAATCAAATGGAATCTATCCGCCCGAGGACTGGTTGCGCCCCGGATTGTTAGTCGCACGCACCACCGGCAACACAGATTGGGGCGGACTGAACTATCTGACGCCCGACGCAATCTATATGGGGTCGTGCGGCGCAATCGTCAAAAACTTCTCGTTTATCGGCGGTCACCAAGTCGCCCCGCCCGACGTGCAAACCGCTGCCTTCACCTGGATTCTCAATAACCGCATGCAGGGCGGGCCGTTTGAGCGTGCCACGGCCCAGGCGCAAGCCGACGCTTGGCAGGCTCGGATCGCAGCGGGCGAGCGCCAGGCGATTCTAGGTGAAGCCGTCACGATGTTGTTCAACAACCGCCGGAATTGGTATGCCTATCAGGCCCAGCGGATTCTCGACCAACTGATGGACGAGGCGGCATTTCGCACGCTCGACGCGAGTGCCCTGGCTCAGGGCCTCGCTGCCAGGGACCACTTCTATTATACCGCCCGTGGTGCAGCCTTGAACAACGACTGGCAGAATTACCATGCGGCCATGAAGGCGCTGGCCGGTGTCTCCGGTGCCGATGGTTACCGCCGCAGCGACATCTATAATTTGGTTGATACTTATGGTTACCCGATTCCGGCGCTCAACATCGGCCACGTGGGTGGCCAACTTACTCTATCCATCAACAAGGACACCCTTGGCTTGACCTATGCGTTGGAAGCACGGCCAAGCCTCGCCGCGGGTTCATGGAAAAGTCAGTCGTGCATACCTGTCGAGACCCCCACCGTGTGGTCCACCTCCATCACGCCGCCGCCCGGCACCACGAGCGGCTTCTATCGAGTCCGCGTCACGCCTTCCCTCACTTCGGTGCCGTAGGTCCACCTGCTGGAAAGATGGAGAAGACGCGGCTCAGAGTTCGCCCAGAATAGGGTTGCATATTGGAATCCTATCTCTCAAATATGCAATCTTGTAAGCGAATTCTGCATGACCGAAAATAGGATCTATCACCACCCGTTGCGGGCAATACCGGGAACAGGATCGAAGTGCGTGTCGCAGCTGAGGATGGACTGTTTGTGTTGGCGGGCGATCCGATCGAGTTCAGCCACCATTTCCGGGTCATTGCCCGCGATGCCGAAGAACTTCATCCATGTTTTTCAGCGGCAGGCTGTGGCATGGCCAACTTGTCTTGGAGCGCTGCGGCGATGTAGTCTTTGAGACGGATGCCTTGCCGCGGGGCCGTGGCTTTCACCTCGCGGAACAGGGGATCGGAGAGTTCGATGGTCGTTCGCACAAAAGCATCTTCATGCTTTTTCACGATCCTGCAAGTGAGAATCAGGAAGAATTTACGATTCCCGCCTGCCATCCAGGTCCTCCAGCCCGGCCGCTGGAGGACCTGCTAAAAAAGGCCCCGCCATGGGGCAGGCATGGTGGAGAAGTGGGCGCTGCGTGCCGCATCGCCCCACCGGGAACACTCACCGCGCCACCGGGGCCGGTGTAGCCCGTGATGGATTCAAGTTTTCCAAAACCGGATTGACTGACGATTGACGCTTGTTGATTTTGGATTTTTGAAGTGAGCTTGGTTCGTGCGAAATCCAGTGTCCAAGCTCACATCAGAAATCAACCTTCATCAATCGGCAATCATCCATCGTTGGACTG
>CAIQXC010000463.1 GCA_903875675.1 Akkermansiaceae bacterium | reverse complement strand
CACCCGTTACAACCGGCCTGCCCCCCGCCGGAGCAGGCTCAGAACTCAGGGTTCGACCTCATCTCATGCACGAGCACCTGAGTTCAAGGCGGCTAGGGCATCGGCTCGGCGCAGCTTTCCCAGCGGGCTTCGAGGGAGCGTCGCGAGCACCTGCGGCGGCTGCAAACGGCGGTACCCGGAGGCTTGTTTTTGATAGGCATCGAGCACCGCAGTGGCCAGCGCCGAATCCACCGCCGCCTCGAACACCGGCACCAAACGGTGGCCGGCGCGTGCATCAGGCAACGCAAGCACCGCGAACGAGCCAGGGGTTAGTTTTCCGTTAGACAGCGCCAGCAACTCGTCCTCAATAGCCGCCGGATCCACCAACTCGCCTAGCACCTTGACCAGCGAGTCGAGGCGCCCAAGCGGTGTGAGCTGGTGGTTTGCCAGCGCGACCCGGTCTGCGGTGAGGTGCCAGGCATCGGGGCGCGGGAAGAATTGCCAGGTATGACCGTCATGGCGGAGACTGCCGGAAAACAGGGCCGGCCCGGCGATGCTCAGCTGCCCGGTTGGGGAAACCCGGGTTTGCCAGATCGGGAGAATCGGCAGCGGCCCGGGTTGATACGATGAATCGAGTAAATCCAGGCTTTGGGTGGCCACTTGCGAGCCCGCCTCGGTCATGCCATAACTCGCCAGCACTGGCCAGCCGAGCATGCGTGCCGCTTGCCCGGTGCGTGCATCGAGTTGGCCGCCGCCCACCACGACGGCCACCAGTGAGGGCGGGGCCACCAAGTTGGCGGCCACCAGGTCATGCACTTGGGTGGGCACCAGCGAGGTGTGGGTGACGTTGTGGTGGCCAAGCCAGGCGAGGAATGCCCTCGCTTCCCAGCGCCATGAAAACACTTGCAGGCGGCAGGCAGCCTCGAACGCCCGGGCCGCCACCCCGAAGCCACCGACGTGATGGGCTGGCAGCGCCACACCCCAGCAGGAGTCTTCGGAAACCCCCAGATGGCGGTTCACCGCTGCGGCGGAAAGCAGGAGCGCCTGTTTGGATAGGGCCAGCCATTGCGGCGGCCCGCTGCTGCCAGATGTTTCGAACCATACGTGCCCGTCCAAGTCCGCAGATTGAGGGATGATGCCGGGAAAGTGGCCCGGCGCAAATGGCTGCCGGTCATCCCAAAATCCCGGATCGCTTAGAAAGATCGCGTCCATGGCAGAGCCTCCAAAAGGTCGTCAAATCCCAGCCCGGTGCCGGCGGGCGCTTGGAACCCAGGCACCCACGGGCCGAGCGCCTCACTGAAGGCATCGGGCTCAAAGAGGTGATGCGTCTGCAGGCCGCACACGCCGGGCAACCCTGGGAATTGCAGGTCCAGCCGCGCCGCCTCCCACGCTGCAAACGCCTGGCCCAGCGGGTGATCCATATAGCTCGTCAGAACGACCCGCTGGCGGTTGCGCAGTGCCGCCTCGGCCAGCAGGAACGGCTCGTCGATGGCCGGTTTGATGATGAGCACCTGGGCGGCGGCGCTCAGCGGGGCGGCCTCCTGGTCCACCGCGAGGTCCACACCCGTGCGACGGTGCAATTCGGCCCAAGTGGCAGCGGCAAACGGGCAGGGGTCCTCAACAAAATCGATGGCTTGGCGAGTGGCGACGGCCATGCCGGTTAGAAAAGCCGTGATGGCCTCTGGGCTGAGGGATTCGTTAAAATCCAAGCGCCAGCGCAGCGCGGGAAACTCAGCGGCCATCGACTCGAGCAGAGCCGCTTCCTGCTCGATCTGCCGGCCGAACTTCAGTTTGATGATGGCAAAACCGGCGTCCACCGCGCGGGCAATCTGTGTGTGATCCGCTTGCGGGAGAGTGGCGTGGCTAGGCGGCACGGTCATTTCCTCAAACAGCGACTCCTCGTGGCTACGCGCTGCGGCATCGTATTCCGTGCAGCGCAGGGCGCGGCGCACCAGGGGCCAGCGCTGCTCACCCACCAAATCCGCCAGGCATTTGGCCAGTGGCGGGTCTCCGAGCTCCGGCCACGGGTGGATGCAGCCAAAACCTTCGCCCAGCCGGATGAGCGCCCCATCAAACTCGCGCCGCGTGGAAACCGCGTTGAGATAATTGCGGGTCTTGAGCCGATAACGCGAAATAAAGGGCTTATTGTTAGTTAGATGCATGATCAACGGCGGCTCCCAGGAAAAAAGTGCTCCAATGCCTCGATGACCCCAGCGCCATGAGCGGCATGGGCGACATAGCCGCCGACGGCTGTGACGTGTTGCTTGACGTCTGCCAGGGCATTGCCAGGGCAGGCGATCATCCGGGCGTGGCGGGCATCGAGCATGGTCAAATCATTGTAACTGTCGCCGATGGCAAAGCAAGCGGAAGCGTCCAACGCATAGTGCCGGGCCACCTCACTGAGGCTGCTGCCTTTTTGAAAATCGCGGTGGCCGAAGCGCAGATAGATCGAGTTGCGCTGCCAACTCAGCAAGGGCTCCGCGCTGGCCAGCCCTTGCAGTTGATCGACGATCCAGGCCATCTCCTCGTCGGTGCGGGCGATGAGGCCGGCCGGTTCCCCATCCATGGCGATCCATTTCGCCACGGTGGATTGCTCAACCAGATGGCGCATGGCCCCGAGCAATTTCCCGGCGCGTTTGAACAATTCGTGGATCTGCTGCTCACAGGTGCGGTTCCAGTCATCCAGCGGCTGCCAACATCCGCCGCTGCTGCAAAAATAAATTTCGCGTTCGCGTGCCACCACCCAGTCGGGCTGTAGGGGAAACCGACTCTCGTTCAAGCCCTCGAGCACGTGTTCCAGCGAGCGGCCGGTGTTGATGCCCCAGCCAAGCGCGTGCTCTTGGCGAAGCCTAACCAATAGCTCGAAGAATCCGCTCGGCACGGCGGGTTGTGCGGCGGGATCATGCAGCGTCCCATCGAAATCGAAGGCCAGCACGCGGGTCACCTTCTTTGCAGGGCCGCTCACTTGGCGAGAGACGCCTCGTACTTGCCGCGCCAGAAAACGGTGATGAAACCAAAACTCAGCCCCACCGCGCAATAGATCAATTCCGCCTGTGTCGCATATAGGTACTTGGTCGCGAGGTCGCCGCTCGGGACGGCTGCGGCGAGCGCGCTATGGCCGAAGGAGGCGAAAAACGCGCCGGAGCCGATGAACAGCGCAGGCACCATGTTCTTGAGGTTTTCCGACATGATGGCGGGAATGACCACGATGAAAACCGCCACTGCCATGGCCAAGTTCATCCCTCCCACGCTTGGCAGATCTTTGATGCCAGGCATACCCATCAGCTCGATGATGGCAATCGAGGCGAGAATACCCGTGAGGTAACCGATCCACGCCTTGATGCCATTGACTGCGGTGCAACCCGCCACAAAATACACAGCCCATGCTTGGAAGGCGATCCACATCATATCCATCCCATGGGTGATGGCGGGCAATTTGCCGTTGATTAGAACCAGAATCGCGGCCTGGAGGGCCAACCCGCATGACACCACAAATAGTTGCTTATGAGACAGGGACATTTTGCTTTGTTGTTGTTGGTTTGAGTTTCGTGCAGACGTTGCGGCTTCGCCGGCAACTCTGGCCGGAGGACCCGCGCCCCGCACAGGCGGAGCTTTACGCAAGCCGTCCGCCGATGCCAAGCCAAAACTAGCAACCCTGGACATCTCATCGTCAGATAGAACAAGGGCGGGCCAGGGGGCTGAGACTTAGAACTCAGTGTTCGACCTCAAAAGCACGCCGAGGTCGAGCAAGCTCAAATGTTACCATGCGAGCAGCAACCGCCGGGTGGGCGGATAGAGTTGGAGAGTAACTTGGCTTGCATGCGCGGGGCTGTCTTTTCCACATTCGTGGCGGCGCGAGGAGTGTAGTCCGACAGGTCATTGGT
>CAIQXC010000462.1 GCA_903875675.1 Akkermansiaceae bacterium | reverse complement strand
ATCAGTAAGGTCCTTCCGTGATCGATATATTGGACCTTCCAGTCAATAGGGACGCAAATACCGAGGTCGTGACCGATAATGTCCGCGCGGATGTCCGAAGCAATCGCTGTTATGAATCCACCGCAAATCTCTTGGAGAACCTCGTCTCTCGTGACGGGTTTCGCAATTGTTGCAAAGCGTGCAGGGATTTCAGGCTGCGTCGCGCAGAGATACGGGCGTGCATCGATCAGGGCAGGATTATCCATAAATTGCGAATTTTAGAACCAAGGAAGGACGATAGCTGCTGGCGGGTGCCCGAACGGGTACGGCGGGTGCCCGAACGGGTGCGGCGGTGGCCCGCCAATGGTCCCAGCGTTCGCGGCGGTAGAGGTGGAAGTCGTCGGCCATGGTGGGGAAATCGCTGGAAAATTGAATCTGCGGAACTGAAATGCGGCGCTAGGGGGCCAGGAGAAGGTATGCGCCCCAGGCGAGGAGAGTCAAACCGGTTTAGGTGGTGGGGAGGGCATGGGAAACGTGCTTTGCAGGAATGCTGAGAAAAGTCAGGGGTAAGGTTGAAGTCGTTCATCGCTTTTCATGGCTTCGTAAAGATCGAGAGAGACGTTGCGAGACCCCTGTCCTGCTTGCATCTTCAAATACACCTGCTTTCCCTCCGGCCATTTCCGAGCCTCGACGAAGATGACGAGTGCGTGCCATTTGCCATTGGAATCCTTGTGGGGCCGAAGGATGATCGGTGAGGCAAAGCGGCCAGATCCGTTTTGTCTCTCGTTCCACTGATTGGTGCCCTGTTTGGTGCGCTGTATGATCGGCAGGCCCAGAGCCGGGCGGAATGCCGCAGATTGACTGGTGCCAGCCATGTTGTAACCGATGTCGTGATCGTTTTTGGCATATTGGAAGAACAGACTTTGTTGCTCGTGATGGTTCTGACCGGATCTGCCGTGTGTGCGGCATGATTTGAGCCAGCCACCGAGTTTCGATATGGCGTCCCCCGCGGACTGCGCTTGTAGCTTACGGATGAGAATGGCCCAAGGATTTCCGAAGCGGTCCATCGCAAGGCCGAACGGAAGGAATTGATTGTCAGCCTGAGCCAACGCGCCCATCGCCCGACGCGCGCGGAACCCGAGGGAGCCCAAGTTCGCAACAATGGATGTTAGAGCGCGGAGGTCCTCATCCAATCGGGGGTCACCTCTCCAAAGCAGCGACAATTTGAAAGAACCGCTTTCAATCACGCCACGGGTGCCATCCATGTTGTTGGTCTTTTGCAAAGGAAACGTCAGGAACGCCGGGGGGGTGAACGGTATATATCCCAATCCCTCCGAATCCTTTCGTGAGAGTTTGAGTTTCTCATCACAAACCCGAACTGTGAGATTCCCGGCCTGACCTTCATCTCCCGCAATGGCCCCGAAGATCATGGCCTCCTGCTGTTCCAGTGTCAGGTTAGCGAGCGACTTGAAGCCGCCGAGGACGCGGAACCACCAGCGGAGTTGGCCGCGGATCGAGGCGGGGCGGATCTCAGCGCGTTGGGTTGGTTCCGCGCCACCGCAGAAGCACGGAGTGATGACTTCGAGAGTGTAGGATTGGAGTATCATGGGAAGGAGAGGTTGAAATGGTTGCGATGGTTTGGATCACTGTGCGGGCTTTTCCAGCCATTCTTTGGGAAACCAGTCCGTTTCCCTGAGGGACTTCCTGGTTCGTTTCATCTCCTCACCCAGCAGGTTGGACTTGAGCACTTCAAGCCATTTGCTGTTTTCAAGCTTGCGCAGCTTCTCGATTTCATGTTTCAGCTTGTCATATTGGCCGGGTTGATTGAGTAATCTGATCACGCTGTTGGCGAAGAACTCTTCGTTTGGGTAGTCTCCGTTGGGCTCCTGCACGGCTTCAGGTTGCAGAACTTCGAACCACCCGTATCCGGCGTGGGTTTTCGCACCGAGGCCGAGAAGTTCGAGACCCAGGGAAAGAAAAGTTTTAGCAGATTCCAGGTCGGCGTCGTGGGCGCGATCAAGCGGGATCAGAGGGAAAGAAAAGTGATCCTTGGGGAGTTGGGGTTTGACGGCGGGGAAGTAGACGGGCACCGGGTCCTCTGTATCCGGGGCACCGGCGTATTGCGGATCACCCGATTGGTATTTTGTGTGATGGGGCGTGACGATGTCGAGTTCGAGTTTTGGATCCCTATTCGGTCCTGCGGATAGAAAGGCGATGGTACCTGCGAAGGTGTCGTGAGGCGGATGAGAGCTTTTTGCGGCGTTGAGGATTTCAGTATTGCCGTTTACCGCCCAGGCAAAATCGGACTTCCAAGTCGTTTCAATCTCGGTTAACTCGTCTCGGTTCCGGACGACCTGCCAGTCGGTTTCAACCCATCCGAAGATGCGGGAGATCGCAGTGAGAAGGTTGGTGGGGGACGCGAAGCCGTTTCGGCAGGGAAGAGTCGGCTCGGTTGGAGTGTCTGGCGTTGCACACCAATCGTGGAGGGCTTGAAGTGCCATGCGGCGGGCGCAACCCTTGACGGCGGAGCCCGGGATGAAGGGGAGTCCATATCGGTCGAGGCATAGGTTGGCATTTTCCATCACGCCGCCTGCGAGGTTCACCATGAGGCGGGACATCAGCCGTGCATGGATAACAGTGGCGTTTCTGGGTAGCCAGTCGGTGCCCGGAAATTGAAGTGCAGCATTTTTTTGGATCAGTGCGTTGAACCAGTCCTTGCGGGTTGGGTTTGAGCTGTCGTCGGCTGCCGGGTCGGCAAAGCGACAGGCGAAGAGCGAGCGGGACTCGCATTTAGGGAGCAAGCCGTTACCTAGACTAGCCCCTGTTGAGCGCTGTAGTGGGATTGGCATGGAGTCAGGTGGATATTCAGTCGTTGGTGGCGAAACGTTTGAGGTAGGCGAGAAACGCGAGCGCTTCCTGGGTGGCACGCTGGAGGGCGATAGCATCGCGTGCGGAGAGGTCCAGGATCATTCGAGGAATGTCATGGACCTGGTTTCCGACGATTTCTCGTTCTGCTAGGTGGGAGGCGATGGCCCCCATGGCGTTTTTGAGTTGGGGACGATTGCCACCTCCTCCCTCGGCGTTGCAAAACGCGGCGGCTGCAAGCAGACCGTTATTGAGGATGAGGCCGGGGAGCTTGCTGATTGCCGAGCGCTTGAGGCCCAGGGTTACGACGGCAGGCAGGGCGGCTGCGGCGCGGACTTGTTCCAGATTTTTCATAGGATCAGGACTTGAGAGTGACGGTGCAGAATCCGAGGCCGGTGGAAGCATCGCCACCGAACTGAAAGACTTCGGAGGAGTCGATTTTTGCACGGACCTCCACAAGTGCTTCATTGGCGGTTCTGACCTCTCCCTTGCCACGTCCGTGGTTCGCACCGAGGATCGAGTAGAACAAGGTGTCTGCTGGGACGTTTTCCTGATTGAATAGGCCGGTGCCTTCGGCGGTGCCGGTTTCATCGGAAATGCGGACATGCTGGGCGACTTCGCAGGCGGTTGTTGCGAAGTGGCTCATCATGCCGTTGGTGAGGATGACAAGGCGGTCCTTGATCGATTGGAATACCTCTTCGGTAGGCATCAAGTCGGCGATTTCATTGGCTAAGTCAGCAGGGTATGGGCCTTGTGCGCTGAGGCAGTAGTCCTCCAACACAACTTGTTGGCCCAGAGCGAGCGGACCCTCGGTCTGGAGAATTACGTGGTCGTCTTGTGATGGCTCGGGGGGAATGGCAGATGAGATGACACCATCACGTTTTGCGCGCTGGAGCATCAGCGGGCATGTAATCCAAGCAAAAGAGCCTTTGGCGGAGCGGACCGGGAAGGCAAGCACGCGAGCCTCGGAAAAGATCAGTGAGCCGGCAAAAGCGTCTTTGTCGGAGTCCGAGCCAAAAAGCCATGCAGGTACGGAACCTTCGCCGCTTTGGGTGACCCGGACTTTCTTGCCGTTGCTCTCAGCTTGGAGTGCATCGTTCCAATGATCGGCGAAACTGCCTTTCAATGACGAGGCGGGAATGACGGGAAATCCCGTATGCCGCTCGCGTTGGATCGGCTGGTCGATGGCTCCGACGGAAGCTCCGGCTCCAACATGGAGCGGGGTGCGAGTGAAGATGAGAAGTTGTTTAATGGTCATGGTGGATTGGGGCGGTGGATGTTTGATGGAAGATCGAGGATGGTGAGAGGGGGCTTATCAGGTGCGTGGAGGTCCGGGGATGTCGTTATGATGGAAACGCCAGGTCCCGCAGACACCAAGGCCGAAGCCCTTCTCGCCCATGAGGGTGGAGCGGCGATTTTGGATTTCGGTTCCAGAGCTTGAGCCGTGCCAGTTGAGAGCGGCGGCGAGATTACTGGCGTCCTCCTCGCTGGTACACTCGAAGTAATAGACTGAACCTGCAGGAATGGCAAGATGAGTGTGTTTGGGGCCGGGTTTGCGATTTTCCAAGCCGTTATCAAGGGCGTAGCCGGTGACAGGGATTGGTTTTCCAACCATGGCGGCGACGAGGGTGGCCGGGATGCGGGCACCAGGCTTGAGACCGTGACGGGCCGCGAAGTTTGGTCCCGGTCCATCGAGGAGTTGGACCTTCCCGGTCATGTCGATCCATGAAGGGAGCCACCCGCCGGTGTGATCTTTGATTTGCGGAAAAATAGCCGGAGAGAGGAGTGCCCATTTGACGAGATGT
>CAIQXC010000461.1 GCA_903875675.1 Akkermansiaceae bacterium | reverse complement strand
GCCTACGATTCCAAAATAGCAATACAAGAAGCCGAACAAGGCATGGCTGGACAACCGGCGTTAAACATCTCAACATCATGACAAATTCCTTTCAATTTCCGCCGGTGCCAGCATATTAGCGTTCGCTACAATGAAGACTTCGTTGATACATTTTCTCTTCTGGTTGACAACCGGCTCTCTAATCCACGCGTCCGAACTTCCGCAGAAATGGATATCCAAGCCTCAACTATTTTTTTCTACCGACCGCAGATGGCTGACACAAGATGGAACGCCATACACCGGGGTTGTGAAAATTGACCTGCACAAGGTCGATCGGGAGACCAGCGCGCCAATAGGAGACTCTCTTTTTGCGAAGACTTTTCAAATTCAGGCTGGAAGGGAAGAAGGTGAGGCAACCTTTCAGAATGCAGAAGGTAAAATTGTGCAACGCACTTTCTACAAAGATGGAAAGAAGGACGGATCCGAGGAAACCCTCACACCCGCTTTTGGATCCGCAACCTGCAGGACCCAGTATCATCAAGGGCTGATGCATGGAAAATCGGAGGGCTTTTCTGAGAATGGTGAATTGGAATGGATGATTCTGTTCAAGAATGGAATACCGGCTTCGTTCAGATACGAGGGACGTGTCATTCTCGCCGAGCAAGAGAATGCCCGTCGTCGGGATGACAGTCTTCTATACATTGCGGATTCTCCGATGCCTTTTACTGGGGTTATCGCGGAGTTCTATATCAGCGGTAGACTTAAATCTTTTTCGGAATACAAAGATGGGCTGCAAGACGGACTTGGTGTGCTGTGGCATCCTTCCGGCGGTATTGAGGTTTACCATGAATATAGCCGAGGCAAAGAGCACGGCGCTTCCCTGAGATGGAGGGGGTTCGGCGAGATGAAGGATTTGGACAGCTTCTACTTTTCAATAGATGGTAAGCTCACTATTAGTCATGCACCGTATCAAATGAAAATAGAGTCCCGGAAGTGATCGGTACAACAGCGAACAAGACGTGGCATCCGACGGGCAACCGCTACCTTGTTCCACCACAACTGCTGATTCAACCGCGCCCGCGGATGCACATTGACGTTCGCCTAAATAATTACCCATGACATCAACCACAAATGTTACAATTGCCCTTTGGAATCGGCGGTTCGCTTGGGTGTTGATGAAATTCAATCACACAAGATTGATTCGGTTGGCAATTATGTTCTTAACCATAATTGCCGCTTGTTTCTTTACCTCCTGCAGGAAGTCAAGTGGTTCCGCCGAAGTGCATGATCTATCGCCATTGCCTGCGGGAATTGTGCATCCTAATGACAGGACTATCGGGGTATTCGTCGCGTTGGCAGATCCCAAACACCAAGGGCTCGCAGCACTTCCAGAGTCTATAGGGGACGGCGATAATGCGGAAACGAATCTCTACTGGGGGAATGATGAAGGGCTCAAAGGAATTTTTGACAGAAGTCGGAAATGGAAATTGGTGGATAAAAATGAGACGGCACAAAGCGAAGTTGTTCTCAGCAGGCGCACTTATCGCCGGGTCGGTGTGAACTTAGTGATGATAGCTAGAGCTTACCGTGGTTCAGCGATGAAGCATTGCATTCAGGACTTTGAGGGCGCGGTTGCACACGGAGCATTTGATTTGGTTGTGTTCATTGGCCATGACGGATTGATGGATTTTCAGCTTCCGATGCCCGCCAGAGCAGCGGATCAAAGAAAAACGCCGGACTGCATGGCGCTATGCTGTCTTAGTGAGAATTATATGAAGACGCGTTTGCTCGCGGCGGGAGGACGCCCTATAGTACTAACAACCCAAAAAATGTATCCTGGCGCCTTCATCCTTGAGGCTGTAGCAAATACATGGGAAGCCGGGAAGGGTTTAACTGAAATGAGGGAGAGCGCCGGGAATTCTTATTCGTTGAATCAGAAAATATCGAAAAAGGCAGCCTTGGGTGTTTTTTCAAATCTGAAAGATAATGCGAATTGATGGACAAAGACCTTGCCCGGATGAAACCAATCCGAATTTTCATACCTTGCTTTGACTTCTCATGGTGAGGGCGAACAATTCACTCCTGCCAACAGCCACCAGCCCCACAAACTCAAACCACCAGCTTCCCTGCCGCGCTGCGGCAGAGTGAAACGTTCGGCGAAGAGACAAATTTGCAAGCCAAGTGCATTTATATTCAGTATGAAGCGAATCTCCCTAAATTCTCTAATCGTAGCCGTGGTGTTGCTTCTTCCCTCATGTGGGAATTGGGGCAGTGAGAAATCGGATGCCGCCGCCACTGGGAATTCTGGCTCGTTGCAACCGCGATCGGGCTCAACGTTTTCAAATCGATTTATCAGTCTTAAGCACGTCGATGCCGCCCATGGTGCGGCGGCATTGTCGGAGTCCCTAAAAAGGAAGCGGCGCGATCTAACCATTGTGCCGGATAATCGGACGAACCGAATCTTCCTGCAGGGAGATGCTTCTCTTGTGGAGGAAGGTGTTGCATTCCTCGTTGACATCGACAAGGAATAGCGCCTCGAAATTCAGGCTGCCGAACAAGACGCCGCATCTGACGGGCTAACGCAGGCGATTGAGCCAGTGTTCGACGTCACGAAACACCTTGTCCCGCTGCGTATCGTACATCAGCAGGTGATAGGCATTCGGGTAATTCCGATAGGTTTTGCGGATGCCCGGAGTCACTTGCGCCACAAATCCGCGCACGTCGGCGTCGCTGTTAAAATAGTCTTTGCCACCGTGGAGGACAAGCACCGGCACCCGCAAGGCGGCGGCACATTCGTTCATGCTTTCGATGTGGCGGCCCAACGTGCCCAGCAGGCGCAACGTGTGGAGCTTGATATTGTAGGAATTTCTCTCCGCTTGGCTCGAGTGCTTGGTGGATTGGGTGACTTGTACGTCCTGCCCACCGGAAAGAATATCGAGAGATATGCGTGCCAAGGGAAATGTCTCGGCCGCCACCTGTAACAACTGGATCTTCCAAGCCGGAATATCGTCGCGGAACCGCACCACAGGCGACGACAGCACCAACCCATCGCAGGGCAGGTCGGCAGCCGGGGATTGCCGCAGGGCGTGGGCCGCGATGAGCCCGCCCATGCTCTCCCCATACCAGACGATCTTGGCATCGGGGTGGCGCTCGCGCACCAGTTGGGTGAAGGCAAACAGGTCGCGATACCAGTCCTTGGGGTCGCCAATATCGCCGCGTCTTTCGAGGATCGGGTCGCTCCCCTGGCCGCGCACTTCATAGGCATACAAGCCACTGCGGGGTTGATGAACCAGCAGGTGCTGACCGAGATTGGCGTAATCGATGGAGGCCCCACAGAAACCATGGATGCCGATGATGATCACGTCAGGCTCGCTCGTCTTTGAAATCCAGCGACGATAGCCAAATGTCTCACTCATGTCACCAGCGGCATCTTGAACGCAGGGCGGGTTGACCCGGCTCACCGTGGTGAATTGCGGGCTGCAACCGCTCATTGCCAGCAACAAGGCACAAGCCACCACACCCCCAAAACTGGCAGCAAAACGTCTATACCCTGCAAAAATCCTCAACACGCCGCAGCATCGCGCGAACCCACCAAAATGCAACCCTCCGCCCCTGACTTGTTAGTCAATCCCCATCCGGCCTAATTCCCCTTTCCCTTGGCCGGGTATCGGTAGTGCCCTAAAATTTGATAGTCGAAGAGCGAGTTTTCCCATTTGACGTTGGTGTCGAGGTGATGGACGACCCACGGCTGGGCAGTATTGCCGTCCGGACCTGGGACGACGATGCCGATATGGGCCTCGGCCGAATGATTGCCCACCAACGCCCAGACGACGATATCGCCAGGTTGGTAATCAGCGGCATTGCGGCTGCGGGTCAGCGCGGTGCCCTTGCGACTGAAAAAACATTGCAGATTGAATGTGCGCCGATGATCCATGTTTTTGTCGGGTGCAGTCACACCAGGGAAAATCTGCGGGTAATACTTGAAATTTTTCTCCATGTCCTCGTGAACCTCCACCTGCAGGTCAATGCCGAGCTGGCGATAGCAGCGAATGATCACATCCTCGGCTTTGCCCTTGCCGGAAGGCACGTCGCCATTCGGATAGGGAATCGTGTAGTAGGCGGGCTCATAGGCGATGGGTTTAAGCGAGTGGGCGAGAGCCGCCGCTGCCAACCGATCGCCAAAGGTGCCGGAGCGTTCCAGCGAGTCCATCAGCAGGTGCGCTTGCTCCAGCGAAGTGCCACTTTGCGCCGCCCGCAAAAATGGCAACAATGGCCGTCCGAACCAGAACGTGATGGCTGCCGCGATCACTAAAATCACCCAGCCACCAAAGAAATTCTGGCGCTTGGGCTTTTGCGGGCGCGGACCGATGTATTCGATCGTGTGGTAAAAGTCAGAGCGTTTCTGCGCCATGGAGGTGTGGGGATGTGGGATCGCTGCACGGCCGTTGTCTCAAATATATTCCTCTTTGACCACGACATAGATCCAATCCTCAAAAATATTTTTTTAGTGGGGCGGCTTGGGAACAACCCACGTGGTATGGCTGCCTCAGGCGGGCACACTGCGCAGGGTCTCGAGGTAGTCTTCCAGCGAGTTGAGGCAAGCACGCCGGGTTTCCAGATGGCGCGGCGAGCTGGCGGTGACCCAGACCCCGGCAATGAGGGCGACGAAAAAGGCGGCTTCGGCTGCTGGCTTGATCGAGCGGTGAATCCGGCCAGCACTCTTGCCGCGTTCCAGCAACCCGGCCACCGCCGCGCGCCAGGCAATCCAAATCCGCTCCAATCCCTCACCTAACGGGTCGTCCGGGCCGCCACCAGCCGCAGCGAGGGCACTCAGCGCCGCAGTGGGATCGCCGGGTGCCAGTTCGCTGAAACGTTGCCGGCACAATTGCCTCAGCGCATCCAAAGAGTCCGCCCCCGCCAGCGGAGTGAGCCACAACTCCGCAATCGCCTGCCCAAGACGCTCGTCAATCCACGCCTGCGCCAAACTCCGCTTGTCAGGAAAATGATGAAATAACGCCCCCTTCGTCAGTCCCGCCCGAGCCACCACACTGCCCAACCCCGTGCCAACATATCCCTGATTCGAAAACTCCTCGCCTGCTGCATCAAGAAGCGCCGCCCGGGTGACTCGGGGCTGCTTTTTACGTTGGTTCATGCGAGAGGAATACCAACCGGTGGGTATGTCGTCAAGCCAATTCGCTAGGAGATGGCTCAGAAGCCATTGGCGATGCGTGAGACGAGGGCGTCGGCGGCGCGTTCGAGGGCGTCGGGCAAGGCGTTGTTGCGAGCGGTTTGGAGGTCGGGATCGACGAAGAGTTGGCTGGTGCCGGTGGACGAGCCAGAGGCGAGGATATGCCTAGGATTTTTGGCGTCTTTGAGGATCCACATGAGGGTGACGGTATTGGAGAGTTCGTCGGGGTGGACGGTGTCTAGGCGGGAACCGCGGATGGCTGAGTAGCTGATGTTTTTGATGCGGCCCTCGAGGATGGCGTCGGCGTGCTCGCTACGGGTGATGCGGAAAGTGGAGTCTTGGCTCAAGGCGCTGGAGACGGCGGAGGTGGCGAGAGCTTCGGCTCTGGGGTGCTGGGTGTCATTGGCGAACATTGGCACGGCGATGGACTTGATGCCGACAAGAGGGGCGGGCTTGGCGTTGCCGATGTGGTACCCGGCGCAGGAAGCGAGCAGGAGCAGTGGGGCGAGCAGGAGTGGCGAGTTCATGCGCAGGGGCTACGGGCAGGGGACGACATCTCACTCGCCGAGTTGCTTGAGGCGGGCGCTGGAAGCATCACGGAGGGAACCGGAAGGGGCGCGTTTGAGGACATCGCGGTAATAGACTTTGGCGGATTCGAACTGGCGGATTTTGTAATAATATTCGGCGATATTGAAGGATCCTTGGAGTTCGCGGGACCCGAGGTTGGCGAGCAGTTGGCGGGCCTCGGCGTTGCGGCTATGGGCCGGATATTGCGTCAGGTAATCGTTGAATGCCTCGCGTGCCAAATCCAGAGTGGCTTGATTGCGATTGCCACGGGTGGCGTCCTCGGTGAGCACAACGCCGACGCGGAAGAGGGCTTCAGGAGCCTCGTTGCAGTCAGGTTGGTCGCGGACGAGTTGGCGATAGGCCTCGATGGATTTGGCGACGTTGTGCTCGTCCTGATAGATGCGGCCGATGGTCAACTGGGCTTGGGCGGCGGTGTAGGTTTTGGGGGCGTTGTCACGGACTTGACCGAGCATTTCGACGATCTTGTCGGTGGCGAGCCTGGAGTGGATGCCGAGAAAGTTTTTTTGAATACTGCCATCGGCGGCGGCTTGGGCGATTTTGGCTTGGCTGGCCATCGCGGAGGAATAGAGGTTGCTAGCTTGGAAACGGATCAGGAATTTCTGATAGGCCTCAAACGCCTCGACTCTATCGCCGCTTTGTTCCAGCAACTCGGCTTGGCGGAAGCGGGCCTGAGCGGCGGAAGGGGCGAAGGGGAAGTTGGAGGCTGCTTGATCGTAACGCTTGATGGCGCGTTTCCGGTTGCCCGATGCTTCGGCTTGTTTGCCCTGTTGAAAGAGGACCTCCCCCTCGCTGTATGCCTGTGGGCTACTGGCCGTCATCAGCGGCAAATCATTGGAGGGACCGCAGGCAAGCAGGAGCATGCCCGCAAAACCGCACAATAAAAGAAGAAAAAACCGCTGAGTCATGCCGCCGAGCATAAAGCAATTTGCCCCTTCGGGAAGCGCAAATTCAGGATTCGTCTGTGCCAGAGTCGGATGAGGCGTCAATTAGCGCAAGCTCACGGCGTCGGCCTTGGGAAAATCGGCGGGGATTTGTTGGGTGACCTTGCCTGTGGCGGCCCATTCGGTGCCGCGTTGGAGGGTGGTGATGAAGCCCACGCACTTCATGGCTTCGACCCCGTGGCCGAGGGTGGTATGGAACACCCGGCCCTTGCCATAACTGATGGTGATGAGTTGGGCTTCCTGCTCGCCGCTGCCGCCAAACTTTGGATCGGCAAAGGTCGTCGCCAGGATGGTGGCATTTTTCGCCGGGCCGCGCATAAAATCATAGAGTTCGTCCGAGGCATGAAGCCATTTCTCTGGCAGGCCGGCCATGATCGGGTGCTTGGGGGCACGGGTTTCCAACACAAACGGGTGCTGCTCGCCATGATGACCGACGCCACCGGGCTGGGTATCGAGCAACGGCTTGCCGTCCTTCCAGCGCAGGTAGGCACCGGACTTGTCGTCTCGGCCGTTCCAGCCGCCGACGGCAATCATTTCGTTGAAGGCCTGCCACTTCGGGAACGAATTATCGGCGGCGTGCACCGCCACCAAGCCGCCGCCGCCGGCGACGTATTCCTCAAACGCCTTGCGTGTGGCTTCACTCCACATTTCCCCGTTGTAATTCATGACCAACACCTTGTATTTGGCAAAATCCGGTTTGAATGCCGCCAACTCCGGACCATTGCCGCCGGGTGCCGTCGCCACATCAACGCTGAACAAGCCGGTTGCCTCCAAGGCTGCTTTCATCACAGGAGTGGTGGCTTTCCAATCATGGTTGTTTTGTCCGTCGATGATCAGGGTTGGCAGGGGGGCCGCCCACCCGGGAAGCAAGCTGGCGGCGAAAAACAATCCGGCAAATAGCGTTTTCATAGGGCCTCAGACTAGAAAACCCGCGTCTGAGCGCAAGGGAAATCCAGTTCCCGCTGAAATTTCCGCTGTCTGGGCGCATCATCCCAAGAGTTGCGTAACGCCCGCTTGCAGCTACAGTCCGGGCTTCAGCCCACACCATGTATCGTCCCGCCCCCGCCCACACACCGCTGTTTTCAGCAGGCCACCTCTTGAGGCGATCTGCCGCGGGCATCGGTGCCGCCATCTGGCTGATGGTGGCGGCGGCTCCATTGGCTGATGCCGGGGTTGAGCGGCAGGCATTGCGCGACGCGGCGGACTATTCCGCCAGACTGCGGGGCTGCTCACTGCTCGTCCTCGAACACGGCAAAACCTTGTTGGAGGAGTATCCAAATGGCG
>CAIQXC010000460.1 GCA_903875675.1 Akkermansiaceae bacterium | reverse complement strand
TGTCCCAACAAGTCGGCCCATGCCGCAAACAACTCTCCATCGATGATACCCATACGCTCTATCAAATATTTGGATGCACCGGCACTTTTGCCTATATCTTGAAGCGCGAGTCATTTGAGTGGCTGCTCGCCAGCCTGCCCACTGAGGAAACCATTTGGCCGTGGGTGGCCAGGCACCGGGCGATCGACCGCTGGTATGCCCGCAACCTATCCGGCCGTTTGACGGTTCACGCGGTGTCTCCGAGCCTCATCGGCCATTACACCAGTTTTTCAGACATTGGCCAGCGGGCCGGCGCCAATCTGCTCGTCACCCCAAGCGAACCCGACCACCAACCAAATTTGCACCCCTGCGGGACCCTCACCTATCACATCCTTGGCGCTATTCTCCGCGTGAGATTTTGCCTTACCAAATTAGTCAACCGCCTCCAAGGCCAGCTCAAGCGCCAGCGCGGGTTCTGAGCCCGCCTCCCCCATTTTTCTCCAGCCATGTCCCTCCTGCAAACGTTTTCGCTCCTGCATCACGCCAGCCACCAAGCATTTCCCATCGGTAGAAACGGCAGCGTCATCAAACGCGCTAAATTCATCTGCCGCAGCTGGCCCGCCCGCCAGTTCAATCTGCGCTGGTTCCAACTGCTGCGCGACGACGGGTTCCTGCGCCGCCTCGCCGCCCATGACCACCGGATCTATCGAAAACTCTACCGCCCTTACCTGTCCACCTCCTGGAGCAAACCCCAAACACTCGCCGCCCTCCAGGCCAACTATGCCTTGCTGCAGAAAATCCTCCCCACTGCCACCTTGGAAAAAATCTTCCTGACCGACGAATTCTGCCTGGCAGAGTGGTGCGCCAACCGCACCTATCGCTTGCATCTGACCCACGATCCTCGGTTCTATCAAGAGGGCGAAATCACCCTCAGCCTGCGCTGCCCCGAGCTCGGTGAGGGCGAACTCGCCCTGCTCTCCGCCACTCTAGCCCCCACCGGGGACGGCCGCCTGGCCATGTTTATTGGCGGCCTCCAAGGGGCGGATCGTGCGCTGGGTGCCCCGGCCATCAAGGATGCCGGGCGGGATTTGCACGGGCTGCGGCCCAAGAGCCTCATCGTCATCGCCGCGCAATTGCTCGCCAGCCAATTGGGTTGCCAACGCATCCTGGCCACCACCGCTGCCTCACATGCCTACAGCACCGATGAGCGCCGCCAATCCGGCGAACGCCAGAAAATGTTCTTTGACTATGACGCATTCTGGCTGGAGTGCGACGGGGTGCCAGAGGGTCAGGCTTTCCTGGCACTGCCTCTAACCAGCGCCCGGCGTCCCCGCGAAGACATGAAACCGCAGAAGCGCCCCATGTATGCCCGGCGCTATGCCATGCTCGACGAAATTGCCGCCGCCCTCGGCCAGCGCCTCCAGGTTAAGAATTTGCAACCACAGATCGGCGCAGATCATCACCCATGAATTCTAGCAGCGGCAAACGCATCCGGGTCAAGTTCCTGTCCAAGTCCCAAGCTTCGGATAACAACTACGACCTGTGGCTCAAACGCTTCCCTAACAGGATTCCGCGCTGGGGTGCCTGCGACTTCATCTTCGACCAACACTGCCACAACTATGACTGGCTGATGGTCTATGACGACCTGCCGAAAAGCGGCGACGAACGTTTTCCTAACTGGGCCGAACAACTCCCCTCTCTCAAGGAAAACTCCCTGCTCATCACCGCCGAGCCTTCCATCATCAAAAACTACGGGAGGTCCTTCGTCAACCAGTTCGGTTGGATCCTCAGCAGCCAGGAACCGTGGGCCATCAAACATCCCCGGGTGATCCTATCCCAAACCGGCTACGTCTGGTTCTACGGCGGCAGCGGTGCCCGCGGCTCCTATGATGTCCTGGCTAACCAATCCCCTCCTCCCAAGCCCCTGCCCATCTCCACCGTCTGCTCGGACAAACAGATGCGCCACACCCTCCATCACGCCCGCTTCCAGTTCACCCGCGACTTGAAAGCCAAACTGCCAGCCCTCGATATCTTCGGCCAGGGCGTGCGCCCCATCGACGACAAGGCCGACGCACTCGACCCCTACCAGCTGCATCTGGCCATTGAAAACCACGTGTGCCGCCATCATTGGACCGAAAAACTCAGCGATCCGTTCCTCGGCCATTGCCTTCCTCTCTATCATGGTTGCCCTAACACCACAGACTACTTCCCTCCGGAAAGTTTCATCCCGATCAACATCCACAACCTTGATGAAAGCGTCGAGCGCATCCAGCGGGCCCTGCGCGACGAAGAATATGCCAAGCGCCTGCCAGCCATTTTGGAGGCACGACGACTGATCCTCAATGAGTACGCCCTGTTCCCGCTGGTGGCACGGCTCATCGAGCAACGCCATCAACTCCGCGGCGACCAACCGCTCTCACCTCACTCAATCTTCAGCCGCCGCGCCGTCCGCCGCAAACAACCCATCTCCGCCATCCGCGACGCCGTGGACAAATCGATCCTCCGCCTCAGACACCGGTTCTCCTAATCCAGCCACCCGCCATGCCCAATCCTGTCAGTTTAGCAATCTCTGATCAGAGCACGGGCGTCCCTCCTGTGAAGGAAGACATATCCACCGCCCGCCGCCTGCGCGTCGCGGTGAGCACCACCGTCAACCACGCTGAAATGGACCGCCTTTGCCCCGCCCGACTGACGCGCTGGGACCGCTGCGATTTCCTGCTCAATCCGCCGCGCGGCACGGCCTGCGACTACTGGATTGTATTCGCCGGCAGTCGCGAACACGACCTGATGTATTGCGATCCCGCCAACACCCTTTTTATCGCCGGTGAACCACCTTCCAAAAAAATCTATCCGAAAACGTTCTACGCGCAGTTCCACCGAGTCGTCAGCAGCCACGCCACCGACCCTCATCCGCAGGTCACCACAAGTGCCCCCGGCTTGAACTGGCACGTCGGCCTGTCCCGCGATGCGGATTGCTACAGGTACGGCTATGATGAACTCAAACAACTCGCGCCGGAGGTTAAGTCTAACAAAATATCAGTGGTTTGTTCAAACCTAACAACCACAACCGGCCAACGCCAGCGTCTGGCCTTGCTCCACCACCTCAAGCATGCGTTAGGCGACGCCATGGTCCACTACGGCCGCGGCTTCACCCCGATCGCGGACAAGATGGAAGCGATCTTGCCGCACCGCTTCCACCTGGTATTGGAAAACTCCTGTTCACCGGACTATTGGACCGAAAAACTCTCCGACGCCTATCTGGGTTGGGCCTATCCGATTTATGCGGGCTGCCAGAATCTTGGCGACTATTTTCCTGCCGCAGGCTTCACCGCTGTGGACGTCAACCAGCCCGAACAGGCGCTTGCCATCATCCGCGATTTGCTCACCGCCGCGCCTGCCCCGGATGCCGGAGCTGTCATGGCCCAATGCCGCAATCTGATATTGGATGTGTACAACCCGTTTGCCCGCTTTGCCCATTGGGCGCAAATGTTTCATCAGCCGGACGGCCGTCCCCAGCCGGTGGCCATCACCACCCACAAAGCGTTCCGGCCGTTTCCGCGGGGCCTCATCCACCGCTTGAGCACCGCTGCCATTTGGCCTCGGACATCCTCAGACCGAGGGGGAAATTGACCTTCAGAACTTAACCAAGCAAGACTCGAAACGGAGACATGTCAAAACTATGCGCTCCACAATTTGATTGATGATTGACAACACATGATGGCTCATTTCCTAATACGCTGGGTTAAGTTAGCGCTTATGGGGCTGGGCACCCTGCCTGCGCCACAAATGGCCCGGGCAGTCTGTGATCTCACTTGAGCTTGGGAATGAGACCGCTGAATGAGAGTTTGAAGGCATAAGCAGGCGACTCGAAAGGCGGCTTGCCAACCTTGATCTTGAGCCCTTCAGCATCCTGAGTGTAGGGCAAACTTTCAGCCGTGCCTAGCAACGACACCCCGGTCAGGGTCTTGAGATCGATGCGCGACGAGGCGAGGGATCGGACCACGAGCTGGTCGTTAGACCAGCCGAGATTGGTGACATAGAGCACGGTGTTATCCTTGTTGCGGGTGAAGCGGATACCCCCATCACCATCCGTGGCGAGCACCCAGCAGCGGCTGGAGAACAGCGCCTCGCCGATGCGGTCAAGACAGCGGCCCATGTCGGTTAGAAAAGTAACGGTCTCGGGTTCCAGTTCGCCCTCTGGCGTGAGCGGCACATTGAGCAGCAAATTGCCACCCTTGCTGACGGTATCGACGAGCATGTGGATGGCATTTTGCACAGGCATGTAACGTTTGGTGGCATTGCGGATCCAATACCAATCGGCACCCATCGTTTTATCCGACTGCCACGGGTAATGTTGGACGGTATTCGGATAGCCGAACTCGTAGTTATTAATGGCAATGTTCGGCTTCCAATCGAGTTTGATAGTGGCCACGGCTTGCAGCTTGCCATTGTTCCACTGCTGATTGGCATTATAGAAATGGGCGAGCACATTGAGGCCGGCCTGTTTGAAGGGGATGCCGCCGTCGGTATAATAGAGATCCGGGTGGTACTTATCCATTAGATCGCACAGACGGTCCTCAAAATTCTTTTCAAACGCCGGTGGTCCGACGTCGCTGCGCTGCTCATACCAGAAATCAGGGAACGCCCCGTTGTCCTTCCACTTCTCGCCGTATAGGTCGGTATAAGCCGGGTCCTGGCCATCATAGGGAACCCCCGCCATGGGTCCGGACCTATCAGCTCCGTGCGACGGCTGCAGCCAGCGGTAGCTGCGGGCAAAGTGTGAGGCCACACCCAGCCGCAAGCCCTCTTTATCGACTGCCTTGCGCCACATGCCGACGATATCCTTGCCGGCAGTTGCGACCGAATTCCAGCGCGGCTGGTATTTGGAATCCCACATGTCGAAGTTATCATGATGGACCGCAACCGGGACCACGTAGCGGGCACCCGCCTGCTTGTACAGTTTGACGTATCGATCCGCCTGGGCTTGGTCGAACTTGGGGGCCGTGAACAACTTGCAAATGTCCTTGTAACCAAACTTGGACGGATGACCGTAGGTGGCAACGTGATACTTGTTGCCCTCACTGCCCTGCTCGTAAATCCACCGGGCATACCAAGTGGTGGCCACCCCGGGGATGCTCATCGGGCCCCAGTGCATGTATATGCCCAGCTTGGCGTCCGCATACCATTCGGGACTCTCATATTGTTGCATCGACTCCAAGGTCGGCTCAAATTTCAGCCGTGCCGGTTCGCCGGTAACCGAAGGGGCAATGCCGACGTCGCAGAACGTGAGCGCGGCGATGCCGTTAGCCCCAAACAGCAGGTGTGCGGGCTTGCCATCCCAGTCCTTGCCAGTTAGATAAGTGATTGACTTTGCCTCGGACGGCGTGCTGAACTTGAGCGTGAGAAGATTGCCGGACACGCTACCCGCGGCCACGGGTGCCACCGTCTCATCGAGATAGAAGGAAGACTTGATTTCGTCCTTCCAGACGACAGGCTGACCAAAGTCGAGGGCTATTTCATCGTGTTTACTGCTAGTGAACCAAGCACGCTTGAGGTTGGGCGCACCGACCGGTTGTTTGGGAACCAAGCCGTAGTTATCTTGCTCGACGAGCGGGCTCATGAAGTGGGCGAACTGGGCGTAGCCCGCCAGATCAAAGTGGCATGATCCACGGCCGGCGTGCTCGGAGGCGGCCCCCACGGTGGACATGGTTCGCAGGTTGGAAAAAAGACTGGGCAGCGTCCGCTGCGCCTCGCGGATAAAGTCGTCTTTGGGACCCATCGAGCAGGGCAACGGCCAAACTTGATAGACATAGTAGTTTTTGATATTCGGATAGTCCTGCTTCCAAGCGGCCGCCATATCGACAAAGTACTGCTGATAGGACTTGTAATTCCAATCGCCGGTGGGTGCGCCCGAACCGCTATCGTTTTCGCCCTGATGCCAGATGACGCCACGGATGCCGTGAGTGAGTTTGGCGGCCGTGATTCGGGTGAGCAGGCAGCCGTAGATTCTGTATGGATTGCGATAGAACTCGCCGCTGGTGTCAAAGCGGTTGGCTGGATTGACCTGGTGCTGGAAAATCGGGGTACCGCCCACCGCGCCGTTGATGAAGCAAAGGGGAATGCTGTACTTGGCGACGAGGTTGGTGGCGAGTTCCATGCCCCAAGCGCCGATCTGGTGGTTGCCGTAATCCGGCTTGCCCCAGATATGCGTTCGCACCGCGTTGCCCCAACCGCCTTTGATGGAGCCTTCAAGCTGGTTGCCATAACTGCGGATCCACTCACTCGCCGGCGTGGGGGCGTCTTCCGTCGGACCATTGTTAGGACCAGTTGCCTCGGCATTCGACTGCCCGTCAATGATATAAGCGTCGCCGCAGACGAGGTTACCGACGGTCTTGACAAGTTTTTCGACGGAGCCGGACTTGCTGCCGAACTCGACCTTGTAGTGGATGAGACCTGGCTTGAGCTTGACGGAGAATGCATAACTGTTGTTAGCCGCAGGCTTCTGGGTATCGGTCTTGATCAGCTTGTCGTCGGCGTAAAGTTTGAGAAACACGGCATCTGCCGGCTGTTCGAGGGTGCCGTTGTAAACCAGAGTGCCTTCGTTGTGATCGTCGCGGGCATAGAATTGATTGGCCTCGGGTTGCTCATCCTTGGCCGGCGTGCGTTGCAACCAGGGATCGGTTTTGGGCTCGTTCACCACGATGGAAGTCGATGCATCATAGTCCGCCCCACCATTGTTGAGCACCAGTTTCACGGTGATCTTGCCACTGCATTGCGAGCGTTTGAGGATCAGGCGGTCTGCCGCTACCTCCTTGATCACCGCCCCGCCGGAAACACTCCAACTATAATGCAAGTCCCCCGCCCCCTTGGCTTGCATGGCAGCTAGATTAGCGACGTCCGGGCTGATCTCAATGCGCTCGCGACCATCCCAAGTCGCCGGTCCGCGCAGGTAGAACACCGGCTCGGGAATCGCTTCCTTGATCTTGACGCTTAGGTTCTTGACCATTACCTCGTTCGG
>CAIQXC010000459.1 GCA_903875675.1 Akkermansiaceae bacterium | reverse complement strand
TTCTGGGAGAAAAATGCCGGGGCCACCTTGTGACCGAAGCTGTGGGCGCCGGCGTCGGGTGCCTCGCGGGCGGTGATGATGCGGCAGAAGGTCGACTTGCCGGCGCCGTTGGGGCCGACGATGGCGATTTTTTCGCCCTTGTTGATTTCGAAGTCAAAGCCGCTGAACACATTGAGCGCGCCATAACTTTTGGCCACACCATCAAGCTTGGCCACCAAGTGCCCGGAGGCCGGTGGTGCCGGAAACTTGAACTTTACCATCGCATCATCCTGCTCAGGCGCCGGTATACGCTCGATTTTAGCCAGTAACTTGATGCGCGACTGAACTAGGGTGGCTTTGTTAGCTGAGGCTCGGAAGCGGTCGATGAAGCGCTGGGACTCAGCGATTTCACGCTGCTGGGACGTGTACTGCTTGAGCAAAATTTCGCGGCGCAGGACCGACTCCCGCTCGAAGAACGAGAAATTGCCGGCATATTCCTCGGCACGGCCATGGTGGAAGGCGATGGTACGGGTGCACAACATGTCTAGCAGAGCCCGGTCATGCGAGATGAGCAGGATCGCCCCGGGGTAGTTCACCAAGTACTGCTCGACCCACAACTGGGTGTCGATGTCGAGGTGGTTGGTCGGCTCGTCCAACAACATCACCTCGGGCTCCTGCAAGAACAATCTGGCCATGGCGATACGCATTTGCCAGCCGCCGGAAAACTCGGAACAATCCCGGGAGAAGTCGCTCTTTTGGAAACCAAGGCCCTGGAGGACGGACTCGATCCTCGGTTTCATGCGTTCGGGGTTGGTGGCGTCGAGTTGGAGCTCCAATTCGCCGATGTCCTCCAGCATCTCGGCATACGGCGACGAGCGCGGATCCAGCTTCGTCAACTCCCGAGACAAACGATCGATTTTCCCGCGAAGTGCGACCGCCTCACCAAACGCCGCCTCGGTTTCCACCCACAACGAACGGCCGGTCACGTGTATCCCCTCCTGCGGCAGATAGCCGATACGCGTGCCTTTGGGGGCATGGATAGCCCCAGCGCTAGGTGGCAGGAGCCCGGCAATGCATTTCATGAGCGTGGATTTGCCCGCGCCGTTGTGGCCGGCGAAGGCGATGCGCTCCCGCGGTTGCACGGAAAACGCAAGGTCATTGAAAAGCACGCGGGCGCCAAACTCGACGCGGAGGGACTGGACAGAAATCATCGGGGGCGCAGGTTGCACTGGCCAGCGCAGAGGTCAAGGCCGGAGATGGGGACTGAGGCCTGAGCCACGGCGGATTTTTGCACGGAGCCTGGATGATGGGACCGCCAAGTCCCAAAAGGATTGGCCGTTTTACCGGCCGACGGGAAGAATTGTTGATTGTTGATTGTTGATTTGTGATTGGAAGAGGAAATCTTCGCCCTTCGGTCACTTCAACAATCAACAATTTGCAATCGTCACTCATCAATCCATGTGCGCTCTGCCGCCAGAAGGATCAACCGCGTGGCGGTTCGAGAAATCCCGGGCTAGCGCCTAAAGCGGGTGTCGTATTCGCGGCGCAACACGCCATAGCGCCGCTCCAACTCGGGAATGGAGAGCGATGCAAGAGCCTGGCCATCAGTGGGTGTGAGGCCCATGAGTTCCTCCAAGGCGAGGATCTTGCCAATCCACAGGCCTTCCTGACGGCCTTCCTGACGGCCTTCCTGACGGCCTTCCTGACGGCCTTCCTGACGGCCTTCCTGACGGCCTTCCTGACGGCCTTCCTGACGG
>CAIQXC010000458.1 GCA_903875675.1 Akkermansiaceae bacterium | reverse complement strand
ATCAACGGCGACGGCAGCCAGCGCCGCGACCTCACCCACGTTGCCGACGTGGCCCGGGCGGTCAAACTGGCGCTGCGGTGGCAGGGGACTGGGTCGGCCGTCTTTAACGTCGGCACCGGCAGAAACCACTCGGTCATGGACATGCTGGCCGCCGTCCGCAAGACCGCCACGCCCATGGTTGAGCACCAAGCGCCCCATCCGGCGGACGTGCCGGAAACCCTCGCGTCGATCACGGCCGCCAGGGAGCAACTCGGGTGGCAACCCCGGATCTTCTTCCCGGACGGGGTGGATTCCTGACCGCCGCAGCCCTCGGATGTCCCGCCACAAAAACCGCCTCTACTTTACACTTTTCGGGCTCCAACTTTACTAACTTTACACCTCTGCTAGAGCGCCAACACCCCACCCTGCGGACATGCCAGGAACGCCTCTATCCCTTATGGATGTAGCGCTGTAGCTCGGTTAATCCCCTCGGAAACCGGCCGTTTTCTAGCAGTTTTCGACGTGAAAAAAGTGTAAAGCTGAAAAATCACCTTTCACATGATTTGGATGGGGGTGGGGAGACCCGAGGACTTTGTCGCCCCGCTTAATAGATTTCCTCCTCATTATCAATGGGTTACGACGTATTCAAACACTCGTTTTGTCGCCAATCTACCAATTCAATCTCGTCAGAAACCGTCGAATCAGCCCAATTGCGATCCTGATGTGATGGAAACCGAGGAAATTTTCAACGTCCTGCATTTCCCGCTTGGCTGGTTGCCAACGAAAGGCTGGAATTTATGTATGAGTTGTCCATCAGTGAAGGCCGCCCCACCACCCTCCGGTCCGGCCCCGGATCCTTCAGCAGCCTTATCCATCGAAGCCACTCCATAAAGCTCATAGAATAACACTGACATGAACTACCGCAGCACACCCTGCCTCCCACCACCGACAACGGCAGTGCTGCCACCAACGGCGCCAACCTCTGGGCCACTGAAACCATGGGCAACACCAAATATGCGCTGGGGCTATTCCTGCACGCGGGTGGCTGTGAGTTTGGAGACGAACAAGATCGTGGCGAGCCTTCCAGGGTCGAATATCGCCGAAAAATGAGATAAAATCTCTGCAAATGGACCATTTAACGCAACGAAAACACCCTGTATTGAATTTTGTTGCAATTTTTCGGGTTGACGTTACGTTATCAGATGATAACAAGGCGCCGCGCAATGAAAACCAATCCCACTCATGTCCGTCTCCTATTCTGCCGCATCCCTGATGGAAATTCTCAGGCGGGCCATCAGCGCGGTGGGAGATGGAAGGCGTGACCATATTTACCGTCAGGATTTCCAAACGGGTCGAAGAGTCATTTACCACTTCGACAACAACATCGAAAGACTCAATGCCTGCTGTGAAACCGAAATCGAAAATGAAGACGACTACTGGGGAGTTGTTCTCGATTGCCTTGAAGCGGCTCTTGCCGACCCCGAAAGGAGTTACAAGCGTCCTGAAGAACCGATATGCAGCCACAATGAGGCGATTGGGCATGAAATGTTCGCCTTCGTGGTTCAGCTCGAAGATTTCACGCGCCCGATTTACACAAAATTTTGCCTAATTGAGCAATCCGATGGAGCGTGGTACATTTCCATCGACTGCCATACCTGAAACAAGATGAAAAGAGAGAGAAAAAGCAGACGCCCTTTGGCACCCAGAAAGCTTCCGGCCGAGTGCCTGTGTTGTGGCGAGGCTCAGCCTTGGGTGGTCAACACTGTTGCCGTCACCTCTCCATTCCGTGGTGTCGATCACACGATTTTCGCCTGTGTGAACCAGTGCCGCCACTGTGATGCCATTTCCACCACTCCGGAACAATTCGAAGCGATATCCGGCAAGGTGCGTGACGCTCACAAGGCCTGGGTTGCCAAGGAATTGAAGAATGCGCTGAAAGGACTGGGTATGACCATCGACAGTTTCGTTCGGAAAACCGACCTCGCCCGAGCGACCGTAGCACGGGCTTCGTGCGAAGAGTCGCTCATCGAGGCAAACACGGAGAGACTTTTATGGCATGAAATCGATGAACTTCGAAGGAAGCAAATCGCGCACATTTGGACGACAATGGTCGCCAACGTAGCGGAACACCCGTTCAGGACGATTGGAGTCAAAATTCACACCAATGAAACACAACCCGCAGTAAGCTACGCTCCAGTGATGAAAACCACAGGTCGTTCGCCATTGCCATTTCCATTTCAAGATACCTTAGTAGAACAACTTCGTGAACGACCGGCTTTCGCCTGCGCTTGATCCATGCACAGCCCCCTACAACTCAAGGATCATCGAATCCTTCGCATCCATTTCGATACCCGGCAGATCGAGGATCAGAACACGGAATTGGCGTTCAACCATGCCATGGAGATTTACCATCTCAAAAACGAGGATCATACTTGGCTGGTCAGGCTGGATGTGCAGTTCATAGCGGCTTCTGAAGCAACTGTTGCACCTTACTTTGGTGAAATTGCAGTGGTGGGAACATTCACGCTCGAACCTGATTTCCCTGCGGAAAAATCGATGGACTTGGTTTGCATGAACGGTGGTGCAATTCTCTACGGCACGGCGCGGGAGATACTTTGCAATATCACATCGCGCGGAATTCATGGACCGATTCTGCTACCCACCCTTGATGCTCGCAGCTTCATTCCGAAAAAGCCATCCGTCACCGGTGACAACAATGAATAGTGTCTGGCTTCCAGAATACCAAGGTTCATTTCCCCCATCGGAGTCAGTGCAACCCCTTTTTCCCGCCCTCCGGTCCGCCCACCGGCACTATTAACGGCCTACACCCAATAAGAGGAAACCTAGCAGTCAGTGACCTTAACCCCCACTCAAATCTCTGTTCTCCACTTGGTCGATCCTTCTCTGTGTGGGCGGCACTCACCCCATCCACATCTCCAAATCCGCCAATGCCGCCCTGACGTTGCCCTTGGCCCCATCGGCGATCTGGCGGGTGATTCCAATAGGAGCGCCCCAGCGCCGGGCGAGGAAGGCCGCGAGAGCTTCGTTTTCCGGTGGCTGGAGGCGGACCGATTGGAAGCGGGTCTGGAAGCGTTCCGTTAGGCTGGACAGGTCGAGGTTCGTGGTGCCGAGGAATGCGTGGGCCGGCCTCATGCAGTCGAGGTGGGTGAGGAGCATGTCCTGGGCATCCTTCGAACAGCAGTTGAGATCATTGACCAACTTCACCGACCACGGCTCGAAAAGGGACGAGTGTGCAAGCGAGCGGGTCCATTCTCGGGCGAGAATTAGGCCAACTTATCGGCCGTCAACATCCTCGATAGAGGCGAGGTGCCATCTAGTTCTTGAAACCAGATGACACCGCATGCCTAAACAGAAGTAACCGACGCAAGATTTTGCACAACAAAATTGCTTGGCAAAGCGAGCCCGAGAGCTACTTTCGCGCTAGAGGAATTCTCTCCATGGAAGCAGTTTCAAATTCAAGTCACTTGCCAATATCTGCCATTTGGAGCATTTGGCCTTACTTTTCGGGGACACATCATCCGCCTGCCCCTCTTTTTGCCGCGAGCCGCTCCTTCCATCACTTTTACCAAAGAAGCAATTTTCTAGCAGCAGAAGGGACCAATTCATATGCACGTTAAGGAACTTGATTTCGGGTCATTAGAGGCTCTCCGACAAGAACTCATTGGTCGCCTCTCACTTCAGCCTGCGGCCTTGAACCAGTTTTTCGACGAGTCGACAGGCAGCTTTAAGTCGAACCCTTTGAAGCCGAACGGGCACATTTCCACATCGAGCACAGCGACATGTATCGTGTCATTGGTGACAAGTGGCCAGTGGAGGGATACAGATTGGTCTTCACGCTCGGTCGACCTAGCTGGGCGACTGCTCGGAGGAGGGTGGATTACTTCGGGACTTCCGCCGAAGAATGTTTACACGACAGCCTTTGTT
>CAIQXC010000457.1 GCA_903875675.1 Akkermansiaceae bacterium | reverse complement strand
TTTCGTGGCTCATGTTGGCCAGAAATTCGCTCTTGGCACGGTTTGCCAGATCGGCCTTTCCGGCCATCTCGGTGGCGTTGGCGTTGGCGTTGGCGGCTGCAAGCTTGCGATTGGTTTCTAACAGTTCCGCCTCAGCCTGTCGGCTGGCGGTGATGTCCCAATTGGTGCCGATCATGCTCAGGGCCTGGCCAGTGGCGTCACGCTGCACGAGAGCCAAGGCGTGGATATTATGGATGCTGCCGTCGGGCCAGACGACCCGGAACTCGGTATCGAAGTTCATCTCGCCGCGCAGCGCCGCCTGGATCTCGGCGTCCCCGCGCTGCCGGTCATCCGGGTGGACTCCGCCTGCCATGCGTCGTAGGCCCCGCTGAAGGCATCCGGGGTGATGCCGTAGAGCTGGAACATTTGCGAGTCCCAAACCAGCCGGTTGTTGACCACGTCGTACCCCCAGATGCCGACGCTACCCGCCCTAACGGCAAGCATCAATCGCTCACTGGTCAGGCGCAATTCTTCGAGTGCCTGGCGGCGCTCGGTGATATCGGAAAATGAGGTGACGACGGCGTATGGGCTGTTCTCGCCACTGTGGGAAATCGGTTCGGCATTGATGTTGATCCATTTTAGCGTTCCGCCGGGCAGGTGCAGGCCCATGGTCACGCCATGGCAAGGCTGGCCCCCGCGCAAACTCACGACGCCTGGATGCTGCTCGCCGGGGAAGGGGATCCCGTTCTCATCAATGGCTTGCCAGTGCTCGTCTAACGAACTTCGCCCCAGAATTTGGTCGCGGCTTAGGCCCAGGATTTTCTCAGCACTTTGGTTGCAATCGATGATCGCACCGTCCGCCGCTTGAACGACGATGCCCTCGGCCATGGCAGCAAGCACCGAGCGGTGGCGACTCTCGCTCGCCCGCAGCGCATCTTCCGCCACCTTGCGATCTGTGATGTCTGCACCAGAGCCACGGTACCCCTGAAGGGATCCGTCCGTATTGAGAAGGGGAAAACCGTTGGTGGATAACCACAGGCACCGGCCATCTTTCGTTTGGGCGGCGTTAATCAGATCGAGGAATGGCTCCCGCCGCTCGAAGACCGCGAAGAGCGCTGCCTTGAATTCCTCCCGTCCGCTGGCTGGATGCAGGTCGTGGAAGTGCATCCGGCCGATGAGTTCGTCCGGGTGGTAGCCCAGAACGGCCGCAGACGCTTGGCTCACAAAGGTGTAGAGCCCGTGGGTATCCACTTCCCAGACGATGGTTGCGTTTTGTTGGGCAAGCTGGGCGAATCGCTCCTCACTATGCTGCAGTTCGGTGCTGCGCTGGAGCACCAGGCGTTCCAACTTCTCGCGTCGGCGTAGCGTCAAGCTAAGCACAATGGCCAGTGCGGCGGTGAGGCAGAGGCCGGTCAGGCCGGTCTGCCAAGCCAGCCAGAGAGGGTGCAAAGAGAGAAATCCCGGGCCAGCGGTAGCGGTGACGGCAAAGGTTTTGCCGAAAGCCAGGACTGGGCGCATGGCGGAAAATCCGGCACGTGAGCGCCCGGAATTGCGACAGGTTGCCAGTGATTCCGGG
>CAIQXC010000456.1 GCA_903875675.1 Akkermansiaceae bacterium | reverse complement strand
CCTTCGCCAGATAGCCTTTCATGGTCTTGTACGAGCCGGCGATGATGCAAGCGGGGCCGTCGCATACGACGTCACCACGGGTTGTCGCTGCAAAGTGTCCGATGATGGTTTCGTCGCGGTTCATAATCTTAGAGTGTCTGTCCACCGATGATCGGCGGTTCTAAAGCAGATGGTTTCACGGCTGTCGGGCTGGACGGTCATTCGGTGAGACGTCTGTGGCCTTTGGGGATTCTAGCTCACAGCCAAAAATACGAAATAGACACTTATCAGCGCAAAAAAGCGGGTTACAGACCGAAAGCGTAATCCTGTCAGACGTATCAAGCTCAGCGACATAGCCGAGAAACGTCCAGCTCACCCAAAGATAACCACGCTGACATCCGTCAGCATGAGCAAGAGGGGCATTAGGCGGGGAGGCCAAAGAGCATGCAAATATTCTTGTCGGTGAGCTGCGGATTGATGTCGCGGATATATCGATAAGTGTCTTGCCTTAGGTGCGGCATCGCTCGCTTCAGATACGCCTTGCCCTCATTGACACCCACGGACTGCAACCTGTGGACAGCTTCCTCGCTGAGGCCCTCGAAGGAACGTGCGACAAATATGGTGACACCATGCGGCCTTACGGGTGGTTCGTCGATTACGCCTTCATTGAGTGGCCCAGACCCCGATTCGCCGAATTGCCGGTATACTCCGGAGGACAGAATGATGAGTGATGATGGTTTGTAGGCGCTTACATGTGGCGGCCTGGATCTTCTAAACACGATGGCTACATAAATTGCCAATGCTGTGAAACCAAGAAAAACTACGAACATGATATCATCCAGCGGACTATAAGCCGGAAAAATGGCCTTTTTTACGGGTACCGCTCTGAACTCACGGACATCTGCCGCGTCCAGGTGAATGGCGAGACACAGAAAGAGAATGATGTGCGGAAAGGTCTTCATTTTTCAAGTTGTTGTTGGGGTGCCTAAGGAAGTTTGGCATCGATGACTTGTTCGCTTTCCTGAGTTTCATTAGTGGTTACGACTCCGAACTGAATCGCATCCGCTGCTGGTCCATAAATTCAAGGGAACCGGGATGGAGGACGATAAGGCATGCACCAATCGTCACTCCAAGTATCTGCAATATTCCGAGGGATACCATGCCGATGCCATCTGCTGCAATAAGAAGAACCATGGATAGAACCAATCCAACAATACACAAGAACATCAGAAGGTAATAGGCCCACCGCTCACCTCGCCATGCACAATAGGCCAGATTCGCGAAAATCGCGGTGCCCAGTGCCGGGAGGAACCACGGAAGATTCATCATGAATGCGTAAAGTGAGTATAGACCGCGTGGGATGCAAATCAGCGATGAACCGGTGAGAAAGGCAGTGCGTCCAGACATATTTTGGTTTAGTTGATTGTTTCAGCGAACGCTCACATCCACCGATGACCGGCGGTTGGGCTGTGGTTGGAGTTGCGGTTGTGGGGTTGATCGGTCATTCGGCGCGATGTCTTGCTCGCCCTTATCTTTTCCTGATGCGGATGGGGTCGGTACCCACCGAATGAATCTCGTCCACTTGATCGGTTTTCAGCCAATCTGGCTTAGGATCGACCAACTTTGCCATATAACCGATTGGGATCATTTTCTGACAAACGTTTTTGTGATGGCGGCCGCGTGATAGGGGTGATTTAGCGGGGTGGTTGAGGAGCTTCAGGCGGCTTTCCATCCACTCCTTGTTGGGCATATTATGTTAGTCATTGGCGCAGTCGAGCACGAATATCGGTAATCCAGTCACTGACCGCTATCGGGATAATTCCGCCACCAATGCTGGCGAATACAACTCCAAAGTAAATCTGCTGTGCCTTGTTCATGGAATCCGGGTCTCTGCCGGGCTCAACGAAAATGGCAATGTAACTACCGACGGTTACGAACGCGAGGCCCACGGCAGCCACCACGAAATATGGCAGAGAGTATTCAGCATCGATGCTCATATGAACCCAATTGCGGAGGCTGCCGCTTCGCTTAAGCGAGAGAAGCAGGAACACCGCAAACAAGATTGCATGGGTGACGATTGCGGTGGTGAGATCGCGAGTCACGCTAAGGACGCCAAAGGCTATGATGCCGAGGAATCCTCCGATCGATACTCGCATGCCAATGAGGTGCATTGTGTGTTTGCCGAACGCTAATATGCTGGCACCGGCGGAAATTGAAAGGAATTTGTCATGATGTTGAGATGTTTAACGCCGGTTGTCCAGCCATGCCTTGTTCGGCTTCTTGTATTGCTATTTTGGAATCGTAGGCCCGCCTTGGATCATCCCTTGCAAGAATGACTTCTCCTTCTCACGCTCCTTCTCGTTGTATTCAATCGCGCGTTGTAGGATCGATCGAATCTTGTCGGACACTGTCTCTCCTACTGGCGTTGCCTCAAGCCCAGTCGGCGGAAGTAGAATAGCGGATCCCTTGGTCTCAAGAGCTCTGTAATCGGTCGGCTCGCTTGGTGCGCGCTTCTTTGTGAGAAATACCAGTAACGTGGATTGATAAGCAAATAGATTGGGAGAGTGTTGCCTAGCGTCCATAAGCTTGAGCCGAATCCTCTTCTTAGTGGGAATATCGCCTTTCAGGGATTGGTAAATGAAACAGTCATGGGTGCTGTAAAGTTCCATACCTCCAAAGTCACCGTCAGAGTGATCTATGCGTAGTATTACAATGGCGTCCGCCTCCTTAATCAGCTTATCGAGACCAGGGAACTCACCAATCCATTCCGCGTGCGCGAACGACAAACTGATAAGAATTGCTGCGATTATACGGATTATTCTTTTCATGATATTTTCTGCCGAACGTTAGAGGCTGCCACCGGCTACCGGGGTAGGATCTTCGTACGCGGGGTTGGGGGTGGAATTATCACGGGAAATTCAACGCAGGTCGGGGTAGCCGGTTGGTCAGCCCTCTCTTGTTATCCCTCTTCATATTCATACGCAAGGGACATTTCGATTGGATTAAAAACACATCGGAACTGGAGATTCGTTCGGAGTTGCGTCTCGGTGTGTTCCTTCCTGAGAAACTCTCGAATGCGCTGTATGCCCTCGATCTCAAGCAACTCCTTTACGCGCTTCCTCAGTTGACTCTCTACGGGATATACCAGCAAATACCATCTGGGCTCTCTTCCAATCACAGAGTATCGAACTGTGATGACCTGATACGGTGCCTTCTGATCGGCAATCTTGTTCATCGTTATCGTCCACTGACGCGGCACAGGATGGTCGTCAAAATGAACTTCCAACTCATCGAACTGAGGAACATCTGATAGGCAATTCGAAAGGGCCTCGACGCCGATTGGCCACGAGAAGCGCGATGATAAACGAGGCTTGTGACCTTCGAATGACGTGTAGACCTTCAGCATGTCATTTTCTTGGGATAACGTTAAAGTCCTGCCGCCGGGTTAGGTGGCAGCGGTTGAAAATGTAACTATGGAGCTATTGCCGGTCGGCAGCGACGTCTTGTTAGCTGTCTTTTGAATCGGAATTGTCTTGAACAACGTGTAGGCAGGAATTTCGGGAAATGTCTCGCCATACTCACGTCTAAACACCAAGGCGCGATTCAACTCGACTCTGACGTACATATCCTCTCCGCATCCGGCCCACCAAGCAGTGCAAGCCAATACTGCATTACTTGGAACCTGCTTTTGCGCATAGTCCTTAGGGGCAATGATTCGGTACCCTCCGATTGGATCGTCTGTGATCATGTTGCGCTGGCCATCCACAACAAGCCAAACTTTGCCTCTCGGTTCGTCTCGTACACCATGGTGGACATCGAAGTCCCAAGAGATGTTGTGGGGTATTTCTGTGATTCTGCATCCGAGCAGCAAACAGAAATACAGAATTGGCGTAAGGTTTCTCATGTCAGCTAACAGTGTAATTAGTACGGGCATGAGGGTGGGCAAGAAAGGGAGTTTTGTCGAGGTGAAAAGTTGGAGATTTCGCCAAGTTGTTGGAAACCAGAGGCTTGCGGGTTTGTAACCGATGGTTTATGACTTGGGTAGGCTAATGAAAAGGGGGGGGGCATTTTGGGGCTTTGGGGTTTCTGGATATTCCGGCTAATGAGGGGTGATTATCACCGATGGTTAAATACTTCCCCCACGGAAGGTTCGATGGAATTGTTCTTGAGCGGGTGGCAGAGCAGGCTGGTATGGATGGCGAGCCTGGGTTCTGAGCCCTGCATGCAGAGGTTGTTGTATATTTCAGAAATCCGGTACCGCGCCTGGAATAGTCGCGTATGCTTTCTATGCGACCCCGGCCAGCTGCTTCCGCCGCCCACTCATTGAGCGCTTACTGCAAAAATGCGACATTGAGTTTCATGCGTGTATTCCTTGATGCGAAGGAGGCAGGAGACAGGATTATCGTGGTGGATCACGCGGGTACGGCTTCCACAAAGAGTGTGCGAATGGCAGCGACGACGGCCTCGGGGAGTTCCTGCTTTGAAACATAGGCCCTTGCGCCAGCACGGATGACGCGATCGGAGCAGAGGTTTTTGGGGTGCATCGAGAGCACCAATACAGGGAGTTCGACGTTTCTCGCGCTTAGTTCACTGATTAAGTCGAGCCCGTTAGATCCACTCAGTGTGAGATCGACGATAGCGACATCGGGATGGGTTTGGGCGATGAGGTTGAGCGCATCAGCGACGTTATCCGTCTGACCGCACACGATCATGTCCGCCTCATCTCTAACGAGTCTAACCAGCATGGCGCGGAAAAACAGGTGGTCTTCCACGATGAGTATTTTTTTTGCAGGAATCGGCATGGCTGAAGCATGCCTAAAGGTACAGCCGCGCACAACAGGCAGGCGGCGTGGCAAAAATCACTACACACCGCGCTCGGTGACCCAGGGGGCGGCGTGCTGATAGAGGCCGGCTAAGCCCTCCCTTGTGATCACTCCTTGATTCGGAAAAACTTCTGAGCTCCGGCAATGGGCGTGACGTAGGGGCTGGAGACTCCCCGCATGTCGGTCCAGTCGGCCAGGGTCGTGGATTCCTGCAACAGGCCGCCACCCGGCCAAGTGACGGTGACGTTGCTGCCGGACCGTGAGATGGTGAGGGTGACCGGCGTGTCGTCCGTAACCTGGATACTGCCAGACCCCGAGATGAGATCGGGATGGGACGCGGCGTCATAGGTACCCAGGCCTAATTGCACGCCGTTGAGGAAGAGCCTCTTGATGGGTTTCGATCCCGAGTAGAGCAGCGACAGGGACCCGGGGCTGGTCACATAGTGGTCGCTGTTTGGACTGGGGGCGGCGGAGGTTCCGAATTCGATGGTTCCTTCTTTGATGCACGTCGGGCCGCTGTAGGTGTGGAGGTTGCCGGTGAGAATTTGCTTGTTAATGCCGATCTTGGTGACTGCCAGAATCCCGCCGGAGCCGGTATTGTCCCGGAACGAACCCACCCAGCTTGCCACCGCCGTGTCGAGATGGTCTGTGGCGAAGCCGAGGGTCAGCACCGAGGTGGTGCCTGCCATGTCGTTGACGATTTTGCCGCCGTTGCCACCCATGCCGGATACCCGTTGGCTGGTGCCGTTGAAATCCACTTCGGCAGGCAGGTTGTTGTCGCCGTTGATCCGCAGGCCGATTGATGGGGTTCTGGCGGTGACGACGCCCAGTGTTCCGGCGCCTTTTAGCTTGAGGTGACCGCCGCCGCGACGGGTCGATCCGGTATAGGTGTTAGGACCGGAAAGGACGATTTCAGCAGCGCTGTTTTCGAAGCTTTGCAAGTCGATGTGGGTCTGGAAGCCGACCTTGCCCGAGATTGGGCTGTCCACCACCGGCGCGCCGTCCTGAATGATGCCGGAGAACTCGCGGGTGGTATTGGCAATCGCGCCGATCTTGAGTACCGCTCGGTCGTAGGGAGAGCTGTTGGTGATGATCCCATAGCCCGAAGGAGCCGGCATTTGATTCTGATTGCTGTCGCCATTCATGTCGAACGTGCCGCCGGTCATGGTCATGTCCGTCTTGTTATAGAGTTGCCCGTTGGCGGTCGTGAGGCTGGCGAGGGGAGAACTCTGCAGTTCGTTGTAATATCTGACGGTCGCCCCGGCGTCCAATTGCCCAATCTGGTTGAGGGCGAAGGACGATGCGGTGCTTCCGCTGGTGCTCGCCTTGAGGATCACCGTGCCACCAAGCACGCGGGTCCCGCCAGTGTAGGTGTTTACGCCCGTCGGATTGAGTGTGACCGTGCCGGTGCCTTGGATGGTCAGGCCGCTGCTGCCCGCGAGTGCGACCCCCAGGCCGAAATTGGCGTTCGCAGTCACGGTGGGGGTCGTGCCGGCAAAGGTCAGCGCCGAACCGCTGAAGGTGTATCCCGCCGCGTTGACGGTTAGGTTCTGGACAACGTTGGACGGGTCGATCGAGATGGCACCGGTACCGCTCTCATCGAACTCGGCATTCGTGGAGCCCCCGTTGATCCAAGTGGCGGGCGCGCCGTCTTGAGTCCAGTTGACCGCAGTTTGATTCCATGTGAAGCTCTCGGCTGGCAGCCAGACCAGGTTGACTGGACTTGGTGAGGCCTGGGGGGCGGTGATGCCCAGCGCGATCATCGCGAGGGCCTTGGTTGCATATCTGGTGCTTGCTTTCATTGGGTTGAGTTTGGAGTTTATGGGAATTGCGGTTGGGATGGAAACATCACCTCACGCTGGGGTGTTTAAGAACTAACAGGAGGACAGGGGCTCGTAAAGCTTTTTTTGGGGGGGGAGAGTGACGGTGACCGATTGGAGTCCTCCCGACGGGGTTTCGAGGGTGACCATGGGCACCCCGCTTCCGGTGTGTTGCCCCGTGCGCCTCACTCCTCGCGCCGACCGCGATTTTCGAAATTCGTGGAGGACGTCCGCAGGCTCAAGCGGCGAATTGCCAGATCGACGTCGAATGTTCCCGGCACTTCCCAGCCGATGTTTATCGCGGCAATTCGATAGT
>CAIQXC010000455.1 GCA_903875675.1 Akkermansiaceae bacterium | reverse complement strand
GCGGAGTGGTCGTCAAGGCCGTTAAGCCAAATCCCGAGCCGGAGAAGAAGCCTGAGCCCGCCAAGGCGCCGCTCACCAAAGCCCCTGCCGTGAAGGCGATCAGCAGTGACAAGCCCAATGTGTTCACCTGGAGCAAGGCGGAAGCCGGCAATTGGAGTGATGGCTCCAAATGGACGAATAATCTTTCTAACGGATCTGCACCGCTTGCGGCAGGTCAACCGGACTATGTCCTCAACTTCGAGCAACCCGGAAAGTATGATGTGACGCATGACCTGGAAGAAGGGTTCCAGCTCAACCAGCTCAACCTGCGCGTGGGCCAAGGGAATGCTCTGAAGTTGAGTGGCAAAGGGATCAAGTTCACCGGCGAGCAGGCGAGTATCAATCAGAATTCAATATACACGGAAGATAGGATGAACCTGCCCATCAATCTAACGTCAAATGTCACGGTCAATTCGTATGGTCAGAATGACTCACACCCTGCCGCCCGGCTCATCATCGCAGGCTTAATCTCCGGGACTGGCGGACTGATCGTCAACGACGGCAGACCTCTGCATATCATAAATTCATCCAACACGTATAGCGGCGGAACCACTATCAACAGTGGCACGCTTGCCATGGACGGCTGGTCGAATGGTCAACCGGGGACGCTTGGAACCGGGCCGGTAACTCTGAACGATGGTGCCACCCTGGCTCCTTGTGGCGGGATATGCACCAATCCCCTGATTTTGAATGGAGGCACGATCGAGGGCAACTTCACTTGGAATGGGCCCATCACCTTGAACGGCATTGCTGAAATTGCCGGGTATAATTTGAATCTGAATAACCTCAGCGGTGGCATCAGCGGGCCGGGCGGGCTTACGGAGCTTGGTATTCAGGGCAACTTCGGGAGGAATAACTTTGGTACGGTGTACCTCTGGGGCGTCAATACCTACACCGGTCCCACCACGGTTCTTATGGCCAAGTTGTTTATCAAAAAGGCCGCGTCGCTCTACAACGCTGACACCGCGCAATGGACCCCGGCGAAAATCAGCGTCCACCCCGGGGCCACACTTGTGCTCAGCGCCGGCGCTGCGGGCGAGTTCAGCGGTGAACAAATCGGCACATTGCTCAAAAACCTAACCGAATCGGTCAACAACAACGGCTTGATGGCCGGTTCGATATTGTGTCTGGATACCGCCAACGCCAAGGATGCTGTCACGGTTTCGGCCAACATATCGGATTCAAAGGGTCCGGGTGGCGGCGCGTTCCTCATCAAGAAATGCGGGGCTGGAACCTTGCAGATGTCTGGCAAAAATACTTATACGGGGCAGACGATTCTTGAGGGCGGCGCATTGAGTATTTCGTCATTCAACAGTTTCAACAAAGGCAAGATTATCAGCAACAGCAGTCTGGGTGCTCCGCTGGACATTGAGGCCGGCGAGATTCTCATCGGTGAGGAGGGCAAGGAAGGTGAGGGGACCCTGATCTATACTGGCCCCGGCGAAACCACCGACCGTGTGATGAATCTTGCGGGCAAAAAATCAACCGTCACCTTTGATCAATCCGGCAGCGGTCTGCTCAAGCTAACCAGCACATTTGTTCTGTCAGGCTACGGTGCTGACAAGACGATCGTGCTCAAGGGGGACACTGCTGGCACAGGCGAGATCGCCGGAAACCTGTTCAATCCCCATGACCGAGCAGGCAAGGCGATAACCGCCGTCACCAAATCCGGCACAGGCACCTGGGTGATCTCCGGGACTAACACATACAGCGGCGCGACAACCGTAAAGCAGGGCACGCTGTCGATTGCTAGTGTGAAGAGCCTTGGCGAGAAGACTGATGTCTCTATTTCCGAAGGTGCAATGCTGGAGTTAATCTTCAAGGGTGAAATGAAGATAGCTAAACTCTATCTTGATGGGAAAGTGCAATCCGCTGGAACATATAGTGCGGCGAATGCTCCCAAGTTCATCAAAGGCAAAGGCATCCTTAAACTTCAATAACGGGTATGACATTCATCAGGAATAACCCAGGCCAAGGCCGTCCTGTTTGCTCGCGTGAGCGTGCCGCCCGAACCGCTCCCCGAACCTCAGAAATGCTCCGTATTGCGTGAAAAATCCAAGCCCTGCCGCGCCAAGACGCCATGACCCTACCGGAAACCAGAATAGCAAATCAGGCCGCCGTCAGTTTCCCCTTGCCCCAGTTCGTGCCGCTCCCTAGGTTTGCGCATACGAGCATAGGATATGGTCTCCACAAGCACTCTCTTCCCACTCCCCCCCCAAGCTGCAGCCGCCACTCTCGGCGTCGCGGTCCCTTGGCGTGGGGGAATGTCGCTGGCTGTCAGTGCCACTTGCCCGGCACATCTGCTTTGCCCCGCCGCCGCCTCGATCCAGTTTAAATCCGTCACGGGCGATGAGGTGATCGCGGGTTCGCCCCTACCTGATCACGCAAACTTCACCTGGTCCAGCCTCATGGGATTCTTGCGCCACCTTGCGCCCCACACTTTTACCCCCAATCGCAGAACCCGGCGGCGCGAAGCCAAACCACACCGTCTGCTTAGGAAACGCTACGTCAGCCGCCTCCTTCACCCCAAGCGCAGCGCCGAGTATGACCTCGCCAGCCCGCCGTCCCATAAAGCATTCATTGGCATCCACAGATGAGCGACCGACCTGAGATCCTAATCGAGATCCGCCGTAAAGTTCTGTTTGAGGCGCGACACCATTGCGCGGTTTGCTGTAATCCGCTTCCGCTCGAGCAAGCCCATGTGATCCCATGGAGCAAGAGCCATGAGCATAGCGTCGCAAATTTGATTGCCTTGTGCGCGAACTGCCACGCCCGCGCCGACAATGAAAACTGGGGAGTGAAAGTCCTACGGGAATACAAGAACGCTCCCTGCATTCTCGCTCGCAAAAGCAATGCGCCGGAAGGCACTGCCGCCCACATGGTCCAACTCGTGGAGATGCTGGTCCAAAAGAAGTTTGAGGAGATGAGCCTACGGTCTCCAGAACTGGGTTCTGCGGTTGCTGCATACACTGCCGTACCCGGCAAGGTGAGAGTGATTTCAGTTGATCCTGCAAATAGTAGTCGGGTTGTGCTCAGCCTTCCCTGCGCTGCAGCGCAGAAACTGGTGACCGGATTCAATCACCAAGACCCGCTGCTGCTGCTGTTCTTAGACGACTTCGAACTTCTTGCTGTTCGTCTGCTCGACAAGTCCGGCACAGCAAATAGAGCGGCCATATCAGCATCCACGGCATTTTCTACAGACTTGACATTCATCACAAACGAATCCGGCCAAAGCCTGCGTGACCGCTTCGGTGCCTTGCTCGGTGACGACACACGCCTATTTGATTGCCTCGTCGGCTACTTCTTCATCAGCGGATTCCACAAACTTCATCTCGCGCTCACAAAGACCGAGAAAATCCGCATCCTCATTGGCATCAAGACCGACGGGGCGGTTTATCAATTGATCCAAACCGCCAAGGAGCAGCAGGAGTTTGTCATGGAATCCCATGCCCAGGTCAAGGAGCGAGTGCCCGGTGAAATTTTGGGCGAACTTCAAAATTGCGGTGACAGTTCGGACATTGAAGATGGCGTTCGTAAGTTCGTAGAGTGGATCAAGTCCGGCAAACTGGAAGTCCGCGCCTATCCGTCGGAGCGCCTGCACGCCAAGCTCTACATCATGACCTTCCACGATGGTGACCGCGACAAGGGTCGCGTCATCACCGGTTCCAGCAACTTTACCGAGGCTGGCCTGCAGGATAATCTGGAGTTCAACGTCGAGTTGAAGAACCGCGCGGATTACGATTTCTCGCTCCGGAAATTCAACGAACTTTGGGCGAAGTCCGTGGACGTGACCAAGGATTACGTCACGACCATCGAGGTCAAATCACCGTTCGCGCAGTTCACGCCCTACGAACTGTATCTCAAATTCCTCTATGAGTATTTCCGTGGCGAACTTAACCTGCCCGATGAAATCGAGGATATGTACCTACCGACGGGCTTCATGAAACTGAAATATCAGGAAGAGGCCGTTTTGAATGCGCGCAAAGTTCTCGACGAATACGGCGGGGCCTTTCTATCCGACGTGGTGGGCTTGGGCAAAACCTACATGTCAGTATTGCTCGCGCAACAGTTGAACGAACCTTGTCTCGTGATCGCGCCGCCGCATCTATTGGATGAACACAACCCCGGCTCGTGGCCGAATGTGTTCCGCGAGTTCGGCGTGCGCGGCTCGCTCTGCGAATCTCTCGGCAAGTTGGAATCATTGCTGGAACGGGACCTGTCAAAGTTCACCAGTGTCTTTATTGACGAGTCGCACCGTTTTCGCACTGAGGACACCCAAAGTTATGAAAAGCTCGCGCAGATCTGCCGTGGCAAGCGTGTCATCCTGGTTTCAGCCACGCCGTTGAACAACACGCCGCAAGACATCCTGAGCCAAATCAAGCTGTTCCAGCCCGGCAAGAACAGCACCATCCCAAACATCCGCAACCTGGAAGCATTCTTCGGGGCGCTCAAGGGCAAGTTGAAAGGACTCGACCGCCAACGCGACCATGAGATCTATTTCCGAACGGTTAAGGAAAACGCGCGGCAGACCCGCGAACAAATCCTCAAGTTTCTGATGATCCGCCGCACCCGCACCGAGATTGAAAAATACTATGGCGAGGACCTGAGGCGGCAGGGCTTGAAATTCCCCGAAGTTGCCAACCCCGAACCGCTCTTCTACAAATTCAACACGGATGAGGCCCTGATCTTCGACGAAACGATCCGTTCTCTAACGCACGACCTCCGATACGCACGCTACACACCGTTGGACTACTATACCGGCGAGCGTGACGTGCAGGAACTCCAGAGTCAGTTCAATCTCGCAAAGTTCATGAAAATCCTCATGGTAAAGCGCCTTGAAAGCAGTTTTACCGCGTTTCTATCAACGCTCGGACGTTTTATCCACACCTATGAACGGGTCATTACGGAGTTTCACAAGGGCCACTTCTTCATCAGCAAGAAACACAGCGCAAAGATCTTCGAACTGCTCGAATCCGATAATCAGGAAGGGATAGAGCGTTTGTTGGATGACGATAAGGCCGAGAAGCTTGATGCAAAGGACTTCAGGGCGAACTTCATCACCGATCTTGAAAGCGATTTGAATGTCCTCAAAATCATCCGCTCCCACTGGAAGAAAATTATCCGCGATCCAAAGTGGGAATCATTCCGCGAAATCCTGAAGAAGAAGCATTTGCTCAAAAACGGCAAACTCATCATCTTCACCGAGTCCAAGGAAACCGCCGATTATCTCGCGGCGAGAATCCGCGAGGAAGTTGAACCGAAAACCTTGCTCTTCTCCGGAGCCTCACTCAACTCCGTCCGCGAGGAAGTCATCACCAACTTCGACGCCAAGGCATTTCGTCCCAAGGATGACTACCGCATCCTCGTCTGTACCGAAGTTCTATCCGAAGGCGTGAACCTGCACCGCTCCAACGTTGTCATCAATTACGACATCCCGTGGAATCCCACACGCCTGATCCAGCGCGTTGGGCGGGTGAACCGTGTGGACACCAAGTTCGACAAAATTCACACCTACAACTTTTTCCCCACTGATGAGGGCAACGACCTCATCAAGCTCAAGGAGGCCGCTGAAGCCAAAATCCATGCCTTCATCCAGATGCTCGGCGCGGATGCCCGCCTCTTGACCGAGGGCGAGGAAATTGTCTCGCACGATCTTTTCGCCAGGTGGAATTCCAAGAAGACCATCACCGGTGAGGATGAGAATGAGGAAACCGAACTCAAGTTTCTAACCGAAATACGAACTGTCCGCGACCAGCAACCGGACTTGTTCGAGCGCATCAAACGCCTGCCAAAAAAAGCCCGCTCCACGCGCGTCATGCTTTCCGATCCTGCCGTCCATGCCTTTCCCGCGCTGCTTTCCTATTTCCGCCAGGGAAAACTCGATAAATTCTTCCTCGGCGCAACCGGCCACTCGCCAACGACCGAAATGGATTTCATCTCCGCCGCGAAAATCCTGCGGCCTGCCGACCTGACTGAGCAGCTCCAATCCATTCCGCGTGAGTTTTACGATTTGCTCGACCGTAACAAGGGAGCATTCTTGCATGCCACCACTGCGGACGCCGAACAAGCCGAAGCCTTGCATCGCGGCAGTCCCAACGATGCCTACATGTTGAAACGAATCAAGGCCAAGGAGGTCCGCCACTGCCAGCAGTTTACCGACGATGACGAGGAGTTCGTCGGCAAAGTCATCCGACTTTTGGAGGATGGCGCGTTGCCAAAACCCACAACAAAAAAAATCGCCGCCGCCCTGAAAAAGGAAATCCATCCGCTCAAGGTTCTGGCCATCCTGCGCCGCAACGTCGCACGGGAATTTCTCCAAACCAGCGCCGCCGCGCATGGAGGCCAAGCGCTGGCCCCGCGTGAAGTCATTCTTTCATCCTATCTCATTCCAGCACCATGACCACACCGCCGACGGCCGCCCCGGCTGAACCCATCGCCCCGCTCATCCTGTCCCTGCGCGATCAGCGTGTTCTGGTGGATGCGGACTTGGCGCGGCTCTACGGGGTGGAAACGCGTGCCTTGAACCAGGCCATGAAGCGCAACCAGGACCGCTTTCCCGCGGATTTCATGTTCGATCTGACCCGCGAGGAGATTCTGAGGATATCACAATCTGTGACATCCTTGGATCGGCTCAAGTTTTCCAAACAAGTCCGGGCCTTCACCGAGCACGGCGCGTTGATGGCCGCCATGGTTCTGAGCAGTCCCCGCGCCGTCGCCATGAGTGTGTATGTCGTCCGCGCCTTCATCCAGATGCGCGAGGAACAGTCCGCCAACGCCGCCATCCTCAAACGCTTGGCGGAAATTGACAAAACGCTGCTCACCCACGACACTGCCCTGTGGGACATCTACCAGAAACTCCTCCCCCTGCTTAACCCGCCGCCCGATCCTCCTCGCAAGGAAATCGGCTTCCACATCAAGGAAGATGCCGTCCCCTACCGCACCAAGCGCAAAGCGGCTTCATCTTTATCCGGCCAATCATAATTCATCCTTTCATCCTACCTTGTGCAACTCTCATGAATCTTGAACAAGCACGCGACTGCGTTGAGAAAACATTCCGGCACAAATTCGACGAAGACCGATTTCTGTTTTTTACCCGAAATCTCGTTAACCACCTCGACGAGACTAAGCGCGCCCAGTTCTCCGGCAACTATATCAAGCGCGCCTTCGCGGAACAAGTCGGCCATTATCTCCGGCTTGGAACCTATAGCGATCCTCGAGGCGAACTTGTGGACGTGCTCGTCATTCACCTGCGCAAGGAGACAACTCTGGCTCGGGGGCGCGTCACGCTTCGCAATTTCGTCGCAGACTATCTTGCTTCCGGTCATGGGAAAAACAAGGATGCCGTCATTGCCGCCTTTGTTTCGCCAGTCGATGACGATTGGCGATTCTCATTCGTCAAACTGGACTTCACATTTGAAAAGACGGAACTCGGCCTCGTCACTGAACGCCGGTTGCTCACGCCCGCCCGCCGTTCTAGTTACCTTGTCGGCGAAAACGAGAATTGCCACACCGCACAAAAGCAGTTTATCGAACTGCTCACGACTGATATCGCTGACCCAACGGTTGCCGCGCTGGAGGCCGCGTTTGGTGTTGAGAAGGTCACCAAGGAGTTCTATGATCATTACCGGATCTTGTTTGAAAAGACCCGCGACGCGCTCAAAAAATATCTCGCAAACGATCCGCGAATTGAAAACCACTTTGCCGAACGCGGCATCGAACCCGATGACTTTTCCAAGAAGCTTCTCGGCCAGATCGTCTTCCTCTACTTCCTGCAAAAGAAGGGGTGGTTTGGCGTGGAGCGGGGCCAGCCATGGGGCAGTGGCAACAAGGGATTCATCAGGCATCTGTTCACGGATCGAGCGCACTTTGCCCATCTCGTTGCTCGGAAATCGAAACGCGATTCCAATTTCTTCAACGATATCCTTGAACCGCTCTTTTACGATGCCCTCGCCCGTCCTCGGCTGGAGGATGATCACTATTATCCGAGTTTCGACTGCCGCATCCCCTTCCTCAATGGCGGTCTCTTTGAACCGCTCTATGGTTACAAATGGGACGACACTGAAATCCTTTTGTCCGACACGCTATTCTCCAATGACGAGGAGTCCAATGAAGGGGATAAAGGAACCGGCATCCTGGACGTGTTCGACCGTTACAACTTCACGGTCAACGAAGCCGAGCCTCTGGAAAAGGAAGTGGCCGTCGACCCCGAGATGCTAGGCAAGGTCTTCGAGAATCTGTTACCCGAAAACATCCGCCACTCCAGCGGCACCTACTATACTCCGCGCGTCATCGTTCACTACATGTGCCAACAAGCCCTGCTGCACTATCTCACCGTGCGTGCTCCGGAGGTCCCGCAGGACGAACTCGCCCGATTCTTTCACCTAGCGGAACGATTCGCCGATTTTGAGGCCACGGACACGAAGGCACACGCGGACAAGAGGCTCCCGCCCTCGGTCGCCACCAACGCCCAGATCCTCGACAGGCTTCTTAACGATGTCACAGTCTGCGATCCTGCCATAGGCTCTGGAGCTTTTCCCGTGGGCATGATGCACGAGATCGTCCGCGCACGACTTGCCCTCACTGCCTCGCTCGAAAAAAGAGGACAGGCAAAGACTTTAGGCGATGGCATGCCACGCACCGCTTACGGTCTGAAACGTCACGCCATCCATCATTCCCTCTATGGCGTGGACATCGACCCCGGCGCAGTCGAGATCGCCAAGCTCCGGCTTTGGCTCTCGATGGTCGTGGACGAGGATGATATCCGCGACATCCAGCCACTGCCAAATCTGGATTACAAGATCATGCAGGGAAACTCCCTGCTCGACGAATTTGAGGATATCCGACTGTTTGATGAAAAGGTTCTAAAACAACCCGATGAAAACAGGGATCAGGATATCGCTGATGTAAAGGAAAAGATTCGCGTCTTGACGGCCAAGGCAATCCGTGCCCATGCCGATGGCAAGCCAGGGGCGG
>CAIQXC010000454.1 GCA_903875675.1 Akkermansiaceae bacterium | reverse complement strand
GGTATTGGCGCCGGAGAGCGCCCAGGTGCCGGCGGCGGTCTTGGTGACGCTCAATGCCCCCGCCCCGGCAGCCGAAGAGTCTTGCAGCACCCCTGCAAGGGTGTTGGCATCGGGATCCGTGCCGTCAGCGTCAGCGTGCGGGCGCCGTAGCCAAAATTGGCCGTGCCAGCTGCGGTTGGGGTGTTATTCAACGTCACTTGCGTGGTACTATCAATTGAAGTGATCGTGGTGCTTACCGGTATGCCCGTGCCAGTGACTTTCATGCCAACCGCCAGATCGGCCGTGCTGCCCAAGGCGGTGATCGACTTGCCACTCGTCCACGAATACGTGCCCGTATAGTCCGGTGAAATCACGCCGGTCTGGGTGAATTGCAAGGCACCGGTGCCGGAACCATTCAAGCTGCTGTTAGCCGGGATGGCAAAGGTGCGGTCCGTCGTCTGCGCGGGTCCGGTATATTTCAAGGTGCCGCCATTCAACACCAGTTTACCGGCACTGTTGGCTGACTGACCGATGGCGCTGGCGGTGCCGCCGTTGGCCAGGGTGTTGACACTCAAAGTGCCCTGGCTAACGGTCGTGACGCCGCTGTAGGTGTTGGCGCCGGAGAGCGCCCAGGTGCCGGTGCCGGCCTTGGTCAGACTGGTCACCGGGGTCACCGCACCCACACCATCCGAGATTTTCCCGGCGAAAGTGTTGGTGCCGGTATTGCTTCCTTGAAGCTGGAAAGTCCGGTTGATGCCGGAGTTCATGGAATTGGTCAGATCCGTGTTGACGGTGACTGTTCCGCTCACGGTTCCCGAGGCGTCAAGGGCTGCGGCGGTACCAGCCCGGTTTGTGGCACCGAACAATACGACCTGCCGGTTGTCGAGAGCGAGGGCGGTGGAGCCGGTATATTGCAATACGGGGTTACCCTCCATGAGTTGGATGCTGCCGGCTCCGGCGGAATCCGCCAGACTGCCAACCTTCAATGTCAGGTTGGAGGTCCCACTGGCAGGCGCGCGCCCAATCGTGACCGGGCCGGTGAACGTGTTGTTCGGATTGCTCAAGTTGATGGTCTCGGTAACATTGTTTGGATGCTGGAAGGCGACGCCGCCGTTGCCGCTGATCGCGCCGCTGAACACGAGGGTTTCAACGTTGCCCGAGAAGAAAACCCCCATGATCGCTCCATTGTTCAGCACAATCGGATGCGCATTCGTCGAGGTCTGGCTATTGCCGCCGGGGAACAGGGCATTATAAGACGCGGAGCCGTTGAAGGTGATGCTGGTGCCGACCGCGCCGAACGCGGTTTCCGTGGTGAAGCTGGTTCCGTGGTTCACAAAGATATCCCCCGAATTGATCACCGTGCCGCCACTATAGCTGTTGGGGCTGCCGCTGACCGGCGCGAGCCAGATGCCACCGCCGGGGGGTACTGTGCCATCCTGGAAGGTTTGCTTGCCAGCCAACACCAAGGTCAAGGCACCGCTGCCATTGTCGGTGATCGGCGCGCTAACCGTCACCCCGCTGCTGCCGCCGGCGGTCAGGTAGAGATTGCCGGACGTGGTGCTGGGCAGTGTCAATGCCCCCGTGCCGCTGGCGGCGATGGCCAGGGTGCCGCTGCCGCCGTTGAGGATGCCATAGGTGCCGAGATTGTTGCCCGAGGACAGCATGGTCGCACCGGTGACCTTCACGGCGGTGCCCGCCCCCGTGATGTTGATGGCCGTTCCGCCCGAAGTGGCCGAAACCTGGAAAGTGCCGCTCCCCACATTGACCACATAATAAACGGTTCCGAACGCCAAACCCGTGGGGGCCGTGGTTCCACTAAATACGACCGCATCGCCATTGTTGAAGGTGTGGCTTGTCAGGTTGATGGTGCCGGGACTGCCGGTAGTGACGCTGGTGACCACGTTAGCAGCGGAGATGGAGCGCAGCGCGGTGATGTTGTGCGTGCCCGTCAGCGAAATGGCTCCAAGGCCGGCGTTCGCGGTGTAGGAGTCGGCGGCGGTCGCCCACGTTGATTCGGCCGAAGCGGCGATACCGGCGGGAATGACGTAGTCTGAACTGTAAATCGCATAATCGGTCTGGGCAGTAGCGGCGGTGCCAACCGTGGCCCACGGGTTGACGGTAGAACTGGTCCCCGCGCCGGTGACTTTGATCATGTTCTTGTTGCCGGAGGCCTGCGGGCCGGTGGTGGCGGCCGAGAAGGTGACGGCTGCGGTGCCGCTCTGGGACAAGCCGTCCAACGTCAGTGTCTGCGCACTGGTTCCCGTCCCAGTCTGATTATTGGCTGCGACAATGTCCAATTTGCCGCTGTTCACGCTGACCGAGCCGACGGTTTCGGCGTAGGCGATGTTGTTGCCGGAAGTGTTTTGGTAAGTGATGGTGCCGCCGTTGGCCGTGATGGCGGCGCCGTTCGCCACGCGGTCATACCCGCCTTCCGTGGCGGTCGTGTTCACCAAGGAGAGACCGCCGCCATTAAGCGTGAGGCCGGAAGTGTTGAGCAATGCCTGATTGGCGCCCGCAAGCGACAGGGTAGCGAATGGGTTGATGGTGGTGGTGCCGGACCAACCGCTGGTGGAAGCGCCGTTGAGTGTCAGTGTGCCGTTGAGCGCCGACAAGCCGTTGAGCGTCGGAATACCGGCCGACGCTAGGGTCAGGTTGTTCCCGGAGCCAGCCACGGTGCCGGTGATGGTGGCGGCGGCGATACCGTAAAGAGTGACGGTATTGTTGGCCGCGCCGAAGGTCAGGGTGCTGCCACTGATGGTGTAAGCGGTGGTATCGAACCAAAGCCCGCCGACGGTGATATTGGTGCCGAGTGTCACCGTGGGCGTCGCGGTTGCCCCGCCGAAGCGGGCGGTGTCAGCCGCATTGGCGGTGTTGTCCCAAGTGGTGCCGAACGAGGATGTTGTCGTTCCCCAGTGGGCATTGGTGGTATCCCAAGTGCCGGTGCCACCTTGGGTCGTGCCGTTGGCGGACCAATACAGCGTGCTGGCGGCCGCCGGGCCGACGGCGAGGATAAGGGATGCCAGGGCGAGGACGGTGGATAGGATGCGGGGTTTCATGAGTTTGGATGGTGGATGACAGAGGTCAGTGGTTAGAGGTCGATGAACGAAGGATGTGGAGTGACGTGCGCCAAACGGCATGCACATGATGGCACCATTCGGGTTTCCAGTAAATAAGCTTTAGGGAATAAGAATTAAATTATTGCGACAAATGACCCGCTCTGCCATCTTCGGCCATGCCTCACAAGAAACGACACATTGCAGCGGTTTTCGACCTGAAGTGGCCATACAAGCGGCACTATGGGCTGTTTGCGGGGCTCCAGGACTACGCGCGGCAGCATGCGGACTGGGCCTTCGACATCAGCAACTACCCGGAACTCCAGCTGGTGCGTGGCGTGCGCTACGACGGCATCATCGGGCGGATCTCGGCGGATTGTGCGGCGGCGGCGCGCAAAGCCTCGATTCCGGTGGTGAACGTGTGGATCGAATCCCCGGTGGCCGCCAATCTCCCCGGGGTCCAGCCTGATTACCATGAGGCGGGCAGGATGGCGGTCGAGCATCTGATCGGCCGCGGCTTCAGGAACTTTGCATATTTCGGCTTCGCGCAAACTAACTCCGCAGCCCGGCAGTATATGGGGATGCAGGAAGTGGCCCGCGAGCATGGCTACCGGATCACCTGCCACCTAGTAAGCCGCTACTGGGACGAACGCCGGCATGAGTGGCTGCGCTTCGAGAATATCGTCCAGACGGCGCAGGCCGCCTGGGAGGGGCCGGTTGGCGTGGTGTGCATGACCGATGAATTGGCCCGCGCCGTGGCCACGCTCTGTCTTCGTGGCGGTTGGGCCATCCCGGAAATGTTGGCCATCTTTGGCACGGGCAACGACTCGCTCATCTGCACCGTAGTGGATCCCACCCTGTCGAGTGTTGCCATGGGCTACGCAACATGCGGCTTCGAGGCGGCCCGCCTGCTCGACCAGTTGATGCACGGTGCCAAACCGCCACCCACCGTCACGTATTGCCCGCCGCGGGAGCTGGTGCTGCGGCGATCCAGCGACGTTTTTGCGGTGAGCGACAAGAAGGTGGCGGACGCCCTGCGCCACATGGTCGAGCATTCGCGCGGCCCCTTGTCGGTGGCCGAGATCGCCCGCGCCGCAGGCATCGGGCGCAAGACGCTCGAGCGGCGCTTTCAGCTGAATATCGGACGCACGGTCAATGATGAGTTGATCCGGATCCGGATTGCCAAGCTCAAGCGCCTGCTGGTGGAAAGCGAAGCGACCGTCGCCGAACTCAGCGACAAGTCCGGCTTCGGCAACCTCGTCAGCATGCACACGATGTTCAAACGCTCGACCGGCATGACGCCTGGCGAATATCGGGCGCGGCACGGCCCTCGGCCGATGCGTTCCGATTCCGGGGTGTAGTGCCCCGGACAAACCGCTCGGAAACAGCTGCGAGGGTCCCGAACAGCTGAATCGGCGGATTGTCGCAATAATTCAATTATTATTCCTGAGTTACTGCTCAGGTAGCCCCACCGCTGGGCGACCCTTGACTGCAGAGTCGATTTTCATTCCACGTGCGCCAGCGAATTTTTTTTGCTGAACTCAGCGGGATGCATGCCGCATCTTGCGGGAACTTATCTTCCTGTGGGAGGAGCAAAACCAACAGTGGGCCCAAACCATGATCGACCATTTGTTAGTCATCAAGGCAACCGTGGACACCGCCCGCAGCGCGGGTCTCACCGCTCTTCCCACTGCCGATCTCGACGGCTTTCTCATTCTCTATCTGCAAATCGTGGACATTGGCTACGCCCAAAACCCGATCACCGAAGTTCCGCCCGAACCCAAGCGCAGGGGACGCCGCAAGCAGAGCAAGGCCCGCAACCTGCTGGATCGCTTTCGGGACCACTCCAAGAGCATCCTTGCCTTCATGTACGACTTCGACGTCCCCTTCGACAACAACCTCTCGGAACGTGATCTGCGGATGGAGAAACTACGACAGAAGATCTCCGGCACCTTCCGCAGCCTCGGTGCCCTCGTGGGCTTCTGCCGTATCCGAAGTTATATCTCAACGGCGCGGAAAAACGGACTCACTGCCCTTGATTCCCTGCGCCGGCTCTATCAAGGTGACCCATTCCTGCCGACCGCCAACAATGAGTAGCCACCGATCCCAAGCGGATCTCAAAATGTGTCTCTTTACTCCCAGTGGGTACGTCGGTCATGTGCCCATTCACTTCAGGTAGCCTCCAGGCACGGGACGCTAACTGAGCAGTAACACGAATCTGACGAACTGCACCATGGCCGCAAGGAACTGCGGGTTTACAAGGTCTATGCGATAGAGCCGCCAACAAGATTGCGCTTGCCGCCGCTCCCTGAAAATGAGAGCTAGCCTAGCGTGACGACGATTAGCCGCCAAATAAAGAAAGTCCGAAACAAATTTCCGACTTTGCGCGTAAGTTTTCGCTTTTGCCTCGTCTTCTATTTGCCATGACCCCTCATCTGACCGCCACAACCCTTGCCGCGCTGATTGTCTGCACAGTTCTAACGGGCTGTGCGCAGGCGCAGGACGCCACCGTCATTGAGGTTGAGAATGTGGTGCAAAGTGCGGTCGGCGGCAAGGGCGAGTGGGCCACGGCGGTGGCCAAACAATCGCTTGCTGTGGGGGATCGCATCCGCACCCGGCACCGAAGCCGGGCCACCGTGGGTCTCACCGGGCTTTACACGGTTCGGCTAGATCAATTCACCACCATTGAGATCACCCCCGGCCTGGTGGATTCCAAGAAGCCCAAGCTCGATCTGATGGGAGGGGCCGCTTTCATCTTCAGCCGCGAACGCAATGGAGAGATCGACCTCAGGATGCCGGCCGCCAATGCCGCTCTGCGCGGCACCCAACTTTTCGCGCAAGTATTGCCGGACGGGCGCTCGTTCATCCAGGTGCTCGAAGGCAGGGTCGAAATGAAAAATGCGGGCACCATGATCGAGTTGAAATCCGGCGAGGCTGGCGAGGCCGCTCCTGGGCAGGCACCGCGGCGCACGGCGGTCATCAAGGCCAAGAACATCCTGCAATGGGCGCTGTATTATCCAGCGGTGCTCGATCCGGCGGATCTGCGCATGGGCGAGGTGGCCGCCAAGAGCGTCGCAGCATCCCTGGCATGCTATCAAACAGGAGATCTGCTAGGCGCGATGAAAAAGCTTCCAGCAAGCGCTCCGGCCGAGGTTGGGGGCCGCCTGTACTTTGCCGGGGTCCTGCTTGCAGTGGGCCGGTTGGACGAGGCACGCCAACTTCTCGGCGGTGTGCCATCGGCTCATCCCGGCAGACGGGCGCTGGAGCGCATGATCGCCGCGGTGGAGCATGAGCCGGGGGGCGGGTGGCGGCTCGATTCGATCAACACGGCTTCGGAAGCCATGGCGGAGAGTTATTTTCTGCAGTCTCTGGCATGCTTGGAGCCAGCAAGGTTGGCGGCACTCCGCGCCACGACGTTGGCCCCAGGCAACGGCTTTGCCTGGACCCGGTTGGCCGAGTTGGAATTTTCAGCCGGCCACACCAAAGTCGCCCGCGGTGCCATCGAAAGAGGTCTGACCCAGACCCCCAACAACGCCCGCACCCATGCCCTGCGAGGCTTCATCCTAAGCGCAGACAACCAAATCAGTGAGGCCCGCAACGCGTTTGGAACATCCGTCCGACTCGACGGCGGCTTCGGCAATGGCTGGCTCGGGCTCGGTCTAACCAAAATAAAGGCAGGCCAGGTGGAAGCGGGCCGAGCCGATCTGCAGACGGCAGCCACCGTGGAACCGAAATCGTCTATTTTTCACAGTTATCTGGGCAAGGCGATGAGCCAGGATGGACGCAAGCTGGAAGCGGCCAAGGATCTCGAACTTGCCAAAATCCTCGATCGAAACGATCCCACGCCGCTGCTCTACTCGGCAATTGAAAATGAACAGAACAACCGCACCAACGTTGCCATTGCCGATCTTGAGGAGTCGATTTGCCTCAACGACAACCGCCGCCTCTACCGCTCCGAATTTCTCCTCGATCAAGACCGGGCGGTGCGGAGTGCCAACCTGGCGCGGATCTATCAAAACGCAGGAATGCAGGACGTGGCGCTGCGGGAGGCTACGCGGGCGGTGGAGAGTGATTACAGCAATGCATCGGCTCATTTGTTTCTGGCCAATTCCTTTGACGCCCTGCGTGATCCGAACCGCGTCCAACTGCGCTATGAAACCCCGTGGTTCAACGAACTGCTTATCTCCAACCTGCTCTCTCCGGTTGGCGGCGGCCCATTGTCACAATTTGTCTCGCAACAGGAGTACTCAAAATTGCTAGAAGCCGATGGTGTCGGCGGCAGTATCACCACCGAATGGCGAAGTAACTCGGAGTTGCGCTCGACCGCCTCGGCGTTCGCAACCCATGGCAACGTGAGTTATGGCATCGACGGGTACTATAGGAATGCCAACGGCGACCGCCCGAACTCGGCCATGGACCTACAGGAACTCTACGCTCAAATGAAATGGCAGGCGACGCCGGATGATATCTTCTATTTCCTCGGAAAATGGGCGGCGCAAAAGGACGGTGACAATTTCCAAACTTACAACAACCAATCCCTCTCACCAGGACTTAAATTCGAGGAAAATCAGCAACCCGGACTGCTTCTGGCCGGATGGAACCACCGTTGGGCACCGGGCTCTAACACGCTGTTTCTCGGTGGCCGGCTCAGTGCGGAGCAGTCCCTGTCCGATCCTCTATCCAACCAGCTTCTCATCCAGCGCGACACCAGCGGCATGCGGCCCGGGTTCCTGCAAACCGGTGCGGGCGGCTTGGCCGAGTTCACCGACCCCGCGCTGCGCAGTGCCTCCCCGGCGGCAGTCCGGGTGGGTTCCGACGGCGAATCGCTCATCTATTCGCCGGCGCTGCTCCGCGCCATCGCACCGTACATCGGCAGCGGCAACGTAACGAGTCTGAGCGGCGCGCCCTTCTCCTTTGAAACCCGCCGCTTGTTCGACATTTATTCCGCAGAAATCCTACATATCCTGCAAACGGACCGCAATACGCTGCTGATGGGCGGACGTTTGCAGCTAGGGACCATCGAGACCGATGCGATTCTGACAGCCATCCGACCCAACTACTACGGCGGCTTTTCCACTCCGGCGGTGGACCAGCATGTGGAATCGGACTTCCGTCGGACCAGTCTTTATGCTTATGACTATTGGAAGGTATTGGCTCGTCTCACCCTCATCGGCGGCCTTAGCTGGGACTCGATCAATCATCCCGACAATTTTCGCAACCCGCCGGTCAATGACCTGCAGCGCAATGACGAGCGCCTATCTGGCAAGTTTGGCTTCACCTACGAACCTGCCAAGTGGATCACCCTGCGCGGGGTTGCCGCCGAGGGCTTGGGCGGCCTGACGTTTGATGAAAGCGTGCGCCTGGAGCCCGTCCAACTCGCGGGCTTCACGCAATCATATCGCACGATCATTTCCGAATCGCTGGTGGGTTCGATCGAGGCACCGCTGTATAAAACCTGTGGCCTCAGCGCCGAGGGCAGCCTGCCTAGCCGCATCTGGTGGGGCGTAGCCGGCAACCTCATCACCCAAGACGTCACCCGTACCGTCGGTGCCTTCACGGGTTATGATGCGGGCGTGTTTCCGGTCTCGCCCGCCTATTTTGCGAACGGCACCGCAGAGCAGTTGGATTACCTCGAGGCGAGCCTTGGTATCACCCTCAACCAGCTCCTCGGCGACGAGTTTGCTGTTGGCTTGGGGTATCACCTAACCAAATCGGAGTTGCGCACGATCTATCCGGAGCTTCGGTCCCAACCCGGAACCGACTTGGTGGACAGCGTGACCCTTCAGGAGTTGTCGCTATATGCCAATTGGAATTCGCCGAGCGGATTTTTCGCCCACGTGGAGGCCAACGGCTTCCAACAGCATCTGCATGACGACCCGTCCCGGCTGCTCGCTCGCACGGGAGATGCCTTTGTGCAGTTCAACGCCTGGGTCGGCTACCGCTTTGATCGCAATCTTTGCGAACTTGCCATGGGAGTTCTAAATATCGGCGGCACTGACTATCAATTGAGCCCGCTCAGCCCCTATGCCGACATGGCCCGAACCCGCACGTTTTTCGCGATTTGCCGGCTGAGTTTCTAGCGAGGCTGCGCGTCAGACCCAAGAGACAAGAGATAAATGATTGACCTAACGAAAATACATTGCCGGTTTCAAGGATTCCAAGAGGCCGCCCCCTAACTGACCCAACCCATGAAAAATCCTAATCCATCCAATCCAAAATCCGCAGATCATCCATCCAACCCGAAACCCGCTGGGATGATTCGCAAGACCGAGCGGGGCACCCGCATCGCCGCCGCCCTGGTGGGTGCCGCGCTGACCGTCTTCGTAGGTTATGCCGCGTTGTTCCGCATGGGAGAATCCCTAGTCTCGATGAGCTATGACATGCCATTTATCGTGCATCGGGCGGGCACAGCAGACGAGCTCCGAATCGTCTATCTCAACAAACTCGATGAGGAAATGCTCGACCGGCAGCCGCAGGCCCGCCTACTCGACGTTCTGGGCGAAGCCGGTGCCAAGGCCGTCTTCTATGACGTCATTTTCGACCGAGATTCCAAGGATTCATCGATCGACAAGGACTTCGCGGCGGCCATCCGCAGGTTTCGGGGCGTGGACGCGGAGGGCCATCCTATCCCAGGTATGGCGCAGCGCCACGTGCTGCTAGCCTGCGGCCGCAAGACCTTCAGCGTGACTGGGGTGGCAGGTGAACAACTGATTCCCCCCGCCGACGTTTTACTTGAAGCTGCGGACGACTTCGGCTTGGTGGCTTTTGACGATGATGCATTCATCATTCGCAAGCTTTCCAGTGGCAGCAAGGATGAGCCCTCGCTCATCTGGAAGGCGGCGAAAGCGGTCGGTGCGGATCTGGATGAATCCAAGCGACTGGATCCTCGCTGGCTCAATTTCGCCGGACCGCCAGTGGACCCGAGTGAGCGGAACTCCGCCGCTCCGATCCAGTCATGCGGTGCTCAAAGCGTCTTGCTCGGAGGCGTGAACCCGGCATTCTTCCGCAACAAGGTCGTATTGATCGGCGGCGAACCCGGCATCGTCGGCGAGGCGCTGGGCAAGGATTTGTTTTCCACCCCGTTCCATCGCTTCCAACTTGGCGGTAAACTGCCGCTCATGAGCGGCGTCGATGTCCAAGCTCAAGGCCTTGCCAACCTGCTTCAAAACAACTGGCTCACTCGCACCAGTCGCGAGTTCGATCTTGGTTTGGTCGTCATCTGCGGCATCTTGGTCGGCGCCGGCCTCACCTTCATCCGCCCGATCCGATGCATCTTCACCGCGATCGGGCTGACCCTGGGGAGCGGCTTGGCAGGCGTCCTCACCATGCATTACGGCAGGGTCTGGTTCCCCTGGAGCGTGTGCGCCTTTGTGCAGGTCCCTGTGGCTCTTGTCTGGGGCATCGCTGCGCGCTCCTACATCGAACGCTTCTTCCGCATCAAGCTTAGCGCCGAACAGGTAGCTATCCGCGCGGCGTTCGCCAAGTATCTGTCGCCTCAGATGCTCGACCGCCTTACCGTTGAGGGCTTCAACACCAATTTGGGCGGCGAAAAAGTCCAGGCCGCCGTGATGTTCACCGATCTGGAAGCATTTACCGACATGTGCGAAAGGATTCGCGACCCGCACCGAATCGTCGAAACGCTCAACGATTATTTCGAGCGGATCTCCGGCAGCATTTTTGACCATGATGGGGTCATCATCAAGTTCATCGGCGATGCGATCTTTGCGGCCTGGGGAGCTCCTCTGGCTGATCCCGAGGCCCCAGTAAAGGCGGTGCGCGCCGCCTGGCGGCTATTCCAAAGCGACAAGCTCGTGGTGGATGGTGAGACCTTGAGAACCCGCATTGGGCTGCATTGTGGCGAGGTTGTGGCGGGCAACATTGGCTCCACCACTCGGGTGGACTACACTCTGATAGGCGATGCTGTCAACCTGGCTGCACGCTTGGAAGGCCTCAACAAACTCTTCGATACTCATATCCTAATGAGCGAGAGCGTCCACTCCCACCTTGATGGCGAGTTTCGTACCCGCCGTGTGGGCAAATTCTGTGTCAAGGGCCGCAAGGAGTTCACCGTCGTTTACGAACTGCTTGGCCCCGTCCGCCACGAACACGAACCTGAATGGATCGGTACCTACCATCGTGCCCTCGCCGCTTTGGAGGCTAACGACTCCGCCACGGCTCTTGAACTCTTCACAGCCGCCAACGCCGGGCGCGGCGCGCAGGGCGACGGCCCGTCGCGCTTCTTTATCGAACGCCTCGCGCAGGCTGACCCAATCCGTGACGGCATCGTCGAACTCAAGGAGAAGTAAGTGCATGTGCGTGTTAGTTCCCATCAAGGAGAGTGGGCATCTTGCCCTGAGATGTGCAAATGAAGGCTGCTAGACGGCTGTCATCGCTCTCTTCACGGACCATGGCGGCGGGGACGCAGTCACTCCTTGAGTGCGCCATCTTGCCCCCTCCTTCCCTATGGATCGAGCCAATGGAGATAGGCGGAAGCCACGATTGATGTGTGACTTACCCCGCAAAATATGCGCAATTTTTGAACTTGCCATCTGACGAGATTGCAGGCATCTGTAATTTTTGAAGCAGTTAGGCCAAGCTTGAAGCAGGGTGGAGCTGCTTCATAATTTTTTTTGCGCAAGTTTTGTTTTCTTGCGCGTCAACCCATTGCCATGCCTCCGCTTAAGCCCATTCTCATTTCGGTTTTCGTTGTCACTGTCGGACTCATGGTCCTTGTCTGGTGGAATTCCTCCTCGGCACCCAAGGCGGAGAAATCCCGGCAAGTGCCCGCAGAGGCGAGGAGCGCTCCCGCCGCCTCCAACCCGGTTATTGGTGTCTTGGATCGTCTGCGGGGCAAGACTAGTCACGCCGCCGCGCTGCAAACCCTCAAGGAGCTCCAGGCAACCCTCAAAGGCATGCCCCGCGACGAGGCTGTGGCCTGGATTCGCAGTTTCCTCGATAGCGGCAAGGACCAACCCACCGGGCTTTCCTTTGAAATTGCCCCCGGCGGCACCCTCACCGAGTGGCCCACGCTCCGCTGTTTTTTGCTAGACGCGATGCTCGCCATCGACCCCTCAGCGGCGGCCGAGCTTGGGCGGCAGGTGCTGGAAAAATCCACCACAGCGGACGAATGGGCGCTGGCCTTGCGCAACGTCGGGCGGGTCGAGACATCTGCTGATGCTGCCGCCTATCTGATCGAGCGGACCCAGACGCTCATCGCCAATCCCGTGTGGCAGGCAAATCCGTCCATCGGCTATCTCAACGCCTTCGATGTGCTCGTCCACACCAACGCCGTTGCCAGCACTCCGCTGCTCTCCGGCCTGATCCAGCAAAAGGACCGTCGCGACCTCGCCCACGCCGGATTCCTGACCCTCGACCGCCTCGTCCAAAGCAACCCGGCCGAGGTTCTGCCCCTACTCGCCGAAGATCATGCCCTGCAAGCCAGCCGCCCGGAAATGGTCGCACAACAATTCGCCCGCGCCGACCTGCGGGACCCCGCCCAGTGCGACGTCGTCAAAGCCTGGCTGCTTGACCCCGCCCGCAGCGGCACCGACCTCCGAGCCTTCGCCGCCGTGTATCCGAACAACAACCGTTTCATTTCTAACAATCTTCTCACCAGTGTGGCCCAGCAATCCGGTGCCGACCTCGCCCAACACGACCGCCAAGGGCTAGAAATCATCCAGGCCTGGGCTGCGGACCCGGCCTTCCAACCCGTCAAGGAGACTCTGCTCGCGATGAGCACACGTCTCCAAAATTTCATTGGAGCATCCCCAATTCCAGCCGGATCGAGGCAATAATTCGGAGCCATGAAAACCCTCATTCCAATCATTCGCGCCGTACATTTCCATCAGAGGCAGAGGTTTTATTGGGGTTGTCTGTGCTTGGGGATCAACCCGGACATGGCCCCAGAACCGCCCCGGCGAATGGAACGTCGACCTTCCTTATGCATCCTCCTCCTCGCTGCCATTCTCGTTCCCGCTTTGCAGGCGGCCACCCTCTCGGTCGAGGATTCCGGTTTCGACACGATGAATCTCCGCATCGAGAAGGATCCCGCCTTCTATTTTTACATTCAGCAAAGCACCGACCTCAAGAATTTCTCCCCGTTTTCCATGGTTCTTGGGAAAAGCCCCACAGCATGGACCCTCTACTATGATCCGGAAACGCCTAGCTGCTATTTCCGCGCCCGTGCCATCAGCATTTTCGCTCCGGAAGACACCGATGGCGACGGCATCGATGACATCTACGAACTCAATACACCCGGGCTCAATCCGCTCGATCCGTCGGACGCCGGGCTTGATTCCGGTCACAACGGGATGACCTATCTTCAGGAATACCGCCTGCGGTTTGCCCTCGGCGACGGCAAGAAACAGGCCATCTCGCCGGAAGTCAGTGTCTTCAATACCCGGCCCGTTGTCGGCCTGGCGGCGGAGGCCATCTCGCCGGAAGTCAGCGTTTTCAATACCCGGCCCGTTGTCGGCCTTGCGGCGGAGGCCATCTCGCCGGAAGTCAGTGTCTTCAACACCCGGCCTATCACCGGTGCCTCTCTCGAAGCCATATCCAATGAAATCAGCGTTTTAAAAACCATTACATCTCCCTAACACCATGAACACGAAGAAATACCTGCTGCTCACCGCACTGCTCTTTGCCAACCCGATCACGGCAACCGCCCAAATCACCTTCCCTAACGGGGGCACTGACGGTGCGCTCAATTTGACCTCAAGCTATACCAGCTATTCCAAGGATCTCTCCCAAGCGGTTACCGGTCTGTGGGACCAGGACAACACCGCCAACAGTGGGAAAGGAGTCTATGATCCGGCAAAACGCGCCATCGTCTTCAAATACTCCTCGGTAAATCTCAATTATTCCTCAACCACCCTCTCGTTCACCAATCATCCCTCCCGCGCAGCCGTCGTTTGGCTGGTGTCTGGCAACGTCACCATCAACGGCTCGCTGATATTGGACGGTCAAAGCATTTCATACACATCCAGCCTTGTTTCAGCGGAACCTGGCCCCGGTGGATTCCGCGGAGGAATTCAGAATGTAGTCTCCACCGGGCTGGGTATCGGTGGTGGGAATTCCGGAGGCAATGGTACCTTCGCTTCCACCTATGGAAACACGATGATTGTTCCATTGATCGGAGGTTCCGGCGGATCGACTGGCGGCGGCGGCGGCGGGGCTATCCTCATCGCGGCCAGTGGCACCATCACTATCAATGGGGCCATTACCGCATACGGGGGCTCTAGCAATGGCGGCGCAGGAAGCGGAGGTGCCATCCGCTTGATTGCCAACACGATCAACGGATTCGGTTCGGTGAATCCCGGGACTGACGGCCGCCTCCGTCTTGAGGCGAATTCCGTTTCCGGGAGTCTCGTCACGACGCCCCAAACCATCGCGGTTCCTGTGACGAATCCACCGATCCTATGGCCAGCCAGCACGGCTGCGGTTGCCAAGATCCTGAGCGTTGATGCCGTCAGTTCGCCCGTCGATCCACGTTCGCCCTTGGACCTTGATGCAGACGTCAAAATTTCGAAAGCCGCCGCTGCTTCGTCCGTTGTCACCGTTCAAACGCAGAATTTTCCCACCAATGGCACGGTGAAAGTCCGGGCAGCAGGCAAGTTTTCAGCCACCGCCACTCTAGTCACCGCCGCCTTCCAGGGAGGCAACGCCACCCAGGCAACGTGGACTGCGACGGTCACATTCCCGGAGGGCTATACCACCCTTCAAGCCATCGCCACGGCTCCCTAAGCAGCGGGGCATTGATCCCCATCCCTCCTCGTTTACCCCAATCCCCGGCCCATTACCCGCCATGAAACTAACGATAGTTCGAAGTGTCACGGCTACCCGTGTCATCAGTAGTGGAGACATTTCCGTTCCCATTCAGCAGCGGCGACACGAACGTCGCAGCGCCCTGCTTCCAATCGCATTCCTCGCCCTAGCCTATGTGGGCGGTCCGCTCCCCACTGCCGCTGCCGCAAGCTTCAGCCCGGGAAATGTCGTTATCTACCGCGTGGGCAGCGGCAGCGGCAGCTTGGTAAACACTGGCAACCCTGTTTTTCTCGATGAATACTCGCCCGCCGGCACCCTCGTGCAATCCATCCCCATGCCCACCTCCGGCGCGACCCGCAAGCTCGTCGCCTCGGGGGTGGCCATCACCGAAGGTGCCATCACCCGCTCGGTGGACGGGCGCTATCTCGCCCTCACCGGCTACAACGCCGACATCTCCACCAACGTCTCATCGCTTTCGGGCTCCGCCGCCAATAGCGTCTTCCGAACCATCGGTCGCGTGGCCTACGATGGCTCGATCGACACCTCCACCGTTCTCCAGGATTTTTGCAGTGGAACCAGCCCACGGACTGCCATCACTGGCGATGGTTCCGCGTTCTGGGTTGCCGGAGGTGCTGGCGGCGTGTTATACGCGCCATTGGGAAAAACTGATAGCTCGCCGACAGCGGTCATCGGTTCTAACATAACAAGCTTGCGCCAGCTCAATGCCTTCGGCGGCCAACTCTTCACCTCCTACCAAACAGGACCGGGTGCATTAATCCCACGCGGGCTCGCCACCGTCGGCAGTGGCCTGCCCGTCACCACCAGCCAAACCATCACCAACCTCCCCGGCATCCCCACCACCGGCAGTCCCTATGGATTCTTCATCGCCGACCTCAGCCCCTCGGTTTCCGGTGGCGATACCCTTTACCTCGCCGATGATTCGCTCGGCCTGCAGAAGTTCTCCCTCGTCGCTGGAACCTGGACGTTGAACGGCACCATCGGCTCCGACGCCGACGACTATCGCGGCCTCACCGGCACCGTCCGCGGCAACACCGTGACGCTCTTCGCCACCCGCAAAGGTGGCAGCGGTGCAGCCGGCGGCGGCGAGCTTGTTAGCCTCACCGACAGCTCCGGCTGCAACGGCTCTTTCTCCGGCACGCCGACCCTCCTCGCCACCGCCGCCGCTAACACCGCATTCCGCGGCATTGCCCCGGCACCAATGTTCCAAGCGCTAATCACGGTCGAGCAACCAACTGGCACCGGTCTAACCAGTGGCTCCAGCACGGTTGATTTCAGCTCGTCGCAACCTGGCGTGGCCGTGCCCTTGACCTTCACCCTCAAGAACACCGGCAACGCGCCGCTCACCGGTATCGCAGTGACCAAGGACGGGACCAATGCCGCTGACTACACACTCACCACCGCGCCACCAACTTCGGTCGCAGCCGGCGGCAGCAGCACCTTTGTAGTGACCTTCACGCCCTCGGTCGCCGGTACGCGACTGGCGGCTCTGCACATCGCCAGCAACGACACACTCCACAATCCTTTTAACGTTGCCATAACGGGCGTCGGCACCACGCCCCTGCCGAAGCTCTTGCCGGTCCTGAACACCCCGATCACCAATCCCAGCACCTCCACATCACCCCTCGCGCTCAACCTGAATAACTCATTCGGCACCGAGCCGATCGACGATCAGGTTGTGCGCTTCACGTCGCAATTCAACGTCGGCAGCACCCCGATGGTGGTGGATATGGCCATGTTCAGCAATCGCACGCCGGTGACGCGGACGAATTTTCTCAAATATGTGGCAGATGGTAGTTATTCGAACTCTTTCATTCACCGAAGTGTACCGGGATTTGTGATTCAGGGAGGTGCATCGAGGATCGTCAACAACAGCATTGTCTCTGTCCCTACCTATCCGCCGATCGTGAATGAATTCGGGGTTTCCAACACACTCGGGACCGTATCGATGGCCAAACTTGGCGGTGATCCCAACAGCGCCACCAGCCAGTGGTTTGTGAATATGGGGGCTAATTCCACCATTCTCGATCCGCAGAATGGCGGCTTCACCGTCTTCGGACGGGTGACCAAAGACACCATTGCCAACGCCCAGACCTATGGCAATCCGGGGGTCTTCCCCATCTTCAACTACGGCGGGATCTATACCGACCTGCCACTATACTATACCCATGTCGCGAGCAGTCTCAATGTGACCGAATTCATCCTCTTCCCCACCGTCGCGCTAGTCCCGCTGCCCGCCGGACAGGCCGGCACGAATGCCACGCTCAGCTACTCCGTCGTTTCCAACAGCAATCCTACGGTGGCCGCCGCTGCCATCCAAAGCCCCGCAACCCTCAATCTGGTACCTCAAGCCGGCCACACCGGCGTCGCCACCATCGTGGTGCGGGCCACCGATAGCGTCGGCAATTCGGTGGATAATAGCTTCACTCTGACCGTGAATCCCACCAATGTGGCGGCCATCGCTGTCGAGCAACCCACCGGCACCGGTCTAACCAGTGGCACCAGCACCGTGGACTTCGGTCCCGGGCTAACTGGAAACCCGGTGCCCCTGACCTTCACCCTCAGGAACACCGGCAACGCACCACTCACCGACATCGCGGTGACCAAGGACGGAACCAATGCCGCAGACTACGCGATCACCACAGCGCCACCGACTTCGGTGGCAGCGGGCGCCAGCACTTCGTTTGTGGTGACCTTCACTGCGTCCGCCACCGGCATGCGGGTGGCAGCCTTGCACATCGCCAGCAACGACTCGACGACGAACCCGTTCAACATCAATCTGACGGGCAGTGGGATGACCGCGCCGTCGATCACCACGCAACCCGCCAGCCAGACCATAGCAAGCGGTTCGACGGCCACGCTCACCGTGGCAGCCAGCGGTCAGCCTGCACCCACCTTCCAGTGGTATCGTGGCAACAGCGGCGATCTCACGAATCCGATTGTCGGAGCAACCTCCGCCAGTTTCACCACGCCAGTGCTCACAGCCACCACGAGTTACTGGGTGAAAGCCACCAATGCCGCCAACCCGACGGGTGCCTATTCCAACACGGCTACGGTTGCTGTCACCGCGCCATTGATCGTGATTGAGCAACCAACCGGCACCGGTCTAACCAGCGGTGCTAGCACCGTTGATTTCGGTCCCGGCCTAACTGGAATCCCGGTGCCCTTGACCTTCACCGTCAAGAACACCGGCAACGCGCCGCTCACAGGTATCGCAGTGACCAAGGACGGAGCAAACGCCGGAGATTACGCCATCACCACCGCGCCGGCGACCTCGGTGGCTGTAGGTGGCAGCACTTCGTTTGTGGTGACCTTCACGCCGTCTGGCACCGGCGTGCGCTTGGCGGCCCTGCACATCGTCAGCAATGACGCGACGAAGAACCCGTTCGAGTTGATCCTAACTGGAACCGGGAGGGCCCTGCCGTGGATCACGACTCAACCCCT
>CAIQXC010000453.1 GCA_903875675.1 Akkermansiaceae bacterium | reverse complement strand
GGAAGCTCGATCCACGGTCTATCGCCTAACTGATGCGGGAGGAGCGCGGCTTGTCGCCGAAAGCGCCCGGCAGTCAGTGACCCTGCCGCAGCGTGGCGATTCCAGCTTGTCGGAGTCAGCGGAGGCCTTGCACGCCAAACTCCGGCTTCCCGTTTCCGATCGCACCCCGGTCGGGTACCAACGTGCCTTTCTCGATGCCTACCAACCCAACCAGACCTACTACCTGTCGGAAAAAGCCCGGCGCAAACTTCATGAAACCGGCAGCCAGACCGGAATGGAGGACGAACCGGCAGGTACCTATGCCCGCCACATCTGCCAACGTCTGCTCATCGACCTGTCCTGGAACTCCAGCCGCCTTGAGGGCAATACCTATTCCCTGTTAGAAACCGAGCAACTCTTCCAGGCGGGCCGCAGTGGCGACGCGCAACTCTCCAACGAAGCCGTGATGATTCTCAATCACAAGGCCGCCATCGAATTTCTCTTGGAATCCTCCTCCGAGGCTGGCTTCAACCGCCGAACCATCCTCAACCTCCACGCGCTGCTCACAGCCGATCTCCTCCGCGACCCGGCCGCCGAAGGTGCCCTGCGCACCGACCCGGTGGATATCGGCAAGTCCTCCTATTTGCCGCCCGCCATCCCCGCACTGATCGAGACCCTTTTCGATCTCATCCTGACCAAGGCCCGCGAAATCCGCGATCCGTACGAGCAGGCGTTTTTCACGATGGTGCATCTGCCCTACCTTCAGCCGTTCATCGATGGCAACAAGCGCGTGTTCCGCCTAGCCGCCAACCTCCCGCTCTTCCAGCGCAACCTCGCCCCACTCTCATTCGTGGACGTGGCCGAGGCCGATTACACCGATGGCATGCTCGCCATCTACGAACTCAACGAGATTAGCCTCCTCCGCGAGGTTTTCATTCAGGCCTACGAGCGGTCAGCCCAGCGCTACACAGTCATCCGAGGCGCGGTGGGAGATCCCGACCCCTTCCGGGTGAAATACCGTCAGGCCATCGCCGGGCAGGTGGCTAAAATTATCCGCGCCCGCTGTAGTCGCCGCGAGGCCGTGGCACGTCTGCGCCGCTGGGCCGAAGACTCGGTGATTGAAACTGATCGCAAGCCGTTCGTCGCCGCTGCCGAGGAAACCCTCGCCGGCATCCACGAGGGAAACTTCGCCCGTTACCGCGTCCGCCCGTCCGAATTCGAGGCCTGGAAAACCGCATGGGACTAAACAGGTAACAACCCAGCCTGAAGTCACAGGATTGCGTCCTGTTCAATCTGCATGCCAAAGACGGGGGGGGCTGTCTAACGGCAGTCTATCAAATGCGGATGGCGCATGAGAGGGTCGGCCATATTGCCATACCTTGTGCGGGGGGGGTAAGCTGCTACGCCTGATTACGAGGCATTCGGATGATTGGGCTTGGGATCGCCTCAGCTAAGCAGTGGGAACCTCCTTGGTGGGCACTGTCAGCTTGCTCAATGTGTTTGACATTGGTTCCACCTCAACCAGGAGAGGGCGATGGTCGCTGTTGCTCTGCCATGCGGCGAATGAACCCACCTCAACGTTTGTTATGCCGTGCGCCCATTTCTCTGGCAGAAAGCAGTAGTCGATGTGGTAGGGCTTGTCTTCATTCCAATGCAAATAGAACGTGTGCTCTGTTTCTTGGCCGTGTGCCTCATCTCGGACGTAATGATACGCGCTCACCATCTCATGCGACTGCAGGCGCTTCACCATTGATGAGTGATTCAAGTCTGATGGATGGTGCTTATCCCAGATGGAGTTCGAATTGAAATCACCGAGCATGACTACGTGATGGTCGGTGAATATTGATTTGTAGATATCGATCGCAGTCGAAGCTGCTCTAACATAGCGCATCGGCTGCTGACCTAGCGTCCACACGGCAAACAAAACAAACGAGACCGGACCATCGACCCAAAGAGGAATCACGAACTTTGGAGTGCCCTCGTGCTGCGGAAGCGCTGTTACTCGATATGGTTCTCGGGCCACAACAGCGAGCCCTTGGTTAACGTTGTCGCCGAACCATTGGACCTGGCCGGAGCGGACCATGGGTGAAGCAATCTCTTGAACGACCGCGATGTCTGCGTTGAGCCGATCAAGGAGTTGGATCTTTCGATCAAACTGGCCCTTGCAGGCGTTCCAAGTCACGATGCGCATATTTTCTGAGATCTATTAGGTTCAAGAACGTGTTGAATATTGGAAGTTTTTCAGCGAACCTGTTATTAGCATTCGGTCAAATCGAACCCGCCAAGGCGCTTCTCTGTGTTCCTTGCTCTTCAGAGTTGCATTTTCGGCCGGGCAACTTCGACGGTTTCTTATTGGTTCTTCCGCTGGAGCAGCCTGATTTCTCCAGGAAGGTTGTCAAGATTAGTTCCCATGGAACAGGCGTTTTCAGAGCGAATCTCGGTGCATTCAATCCGCATGCCAATCGGTTAGTCCGATCCAAAATGGCACGCAAATATGGCGCGCATTGGCGTGCGGATGGTGCGCGACAAACGACGGCGGCGTTGACGAGGCTCAGGATGTCGGAACGCACAACCCTCCGACCCATAGCACCATGAACACCATATCAAAGCCGATGCTCGCCTCCAAGTGCGAGCGCCCCGACCTGCTGCCATTCCCGGTCCTCGCCACGCCCAAGCTCGACGGCATCCGCTGTCTCAAG
>CAIQXC010000452.1 GCA_903875675.1 Akkermansiaceae bacterium | reverse complement strand
GATCGGCAATGCAGGGGCCAGCGCTCCGCTCAACGACGACTTCACCAACGCCATCGACCTGTCTGGGGATGCCGGATCCCTGTCCGGCAACACCACGATCGAAGCCACGTTTCAAACCGGTGAGCCGGTATGTGCTTATGACACCGTCACTAACACAGTCTGGTTCAAATGGACTTGCACCACTTCCGGCATATTCACCCTCAGCACAAAGGGATCGACCAACCCGGATTCCACCGAATGGGATGCGGTGGTCGGCGTTTACACCGGGACCGCTCTCGCCGATCTGACGCTGGTACCCGACTTGGCGAACGGGAACCCTCAGGATACCGGTTATGACGAAACCATATCCCTTCCGGTGACATCCGGCAGCACCTATTACTTCCAGCTGGGCGGTGACAGTGGTGCCCCTCCGCAGAATGCGACCAACATCCTTCTCACCTGGTCATTGGTCATTCCTCCTCCGCCGGGCGTCGTCGATATCAGCAATGCCACGACTCCTGTTCTGCCATCCAATACGGGGGCCGGGGTCAATATCAACAATTCCGTTGGCACGGGTAACTCGGGACGTCTGGTGGGAACCACCCAAACCTACTGGGGCAGCGGCGGTGCCTCAGTTCCCCTCGATCTCAATGGAAATTCGCTCATCATCGACAGCGGCAACGGCAACAACATGACTGTCCGAAGCCCAATCTCCGGCAACGGAACCCTCATCTTCCAAGTAAGCGGTAACAATCCAATGCACGTCTCGGGGGCTACCGGCAACACCTATGCCGGCACCACCACCATCTCCAATGCCATCGTGTCACTCGAAAAAAGTTCCGGCAACGCCCTGCAAGGCACGATCACCCTGAACAGCGCCGCATCGAGACTGAACTGGGCCGCCAGCAACCAGATCAGCGATGCCTCGGATGTCACCCTCAGCGCGTCATCGGCCACTCTCAACCTGGCCGGCTATTCTGATACGATCAACAATCTCTACCTAGTGACAGGCTCCTCCGTGAACACCGGCGTGGGCGGCATTCTCAAAGTGGCCAATTTGTTCATCAATGGCATCCAACAACCGGAAGTGGCCTATGCCGTTGGCGATGGTTATGTGTTAGGATCGGGCTACATCGAAGTGGGTGCCTCAGGCCCGCCAATCATTGAGACGGCACCTGTCACTCCTGCGACGCCCGTCCCGACTGACGGACTAGCCAGCGTCGAACCGGCCTTTCTCGCCAAACTCGATTGGGCCGATTGTCCCGGGGCCACCAGCTTCGATGTCTATCTGGTGCCTGCAACGGATCCAGATCCGGTGCCCGGGACCACCCCGGTGACCGCGAATGTCGCCCTCAGCGAATACACGCTCAGTCCCCAGGTGCTCTCACTGACGAGCTACAAGTGGATGGTCGTCGCTAAAAATGGTATCGGCACGAGTGTCGGCCCGTTGTGGACATTCACCACCCTGGATCGCCGGGACATCAGCGGCTCCCTAACGCTGAACCTTGATGCAATTGTCGGTGCCGGTCCCGCGCGATTGATCGGGGATGCAACAACGATGTGGTGGAGCACCACTGCTGTTTCGGGCGTCGATCTCAACAGCCACCAGTTCACGATCAACACCGGCGGCGGCAACGCGCAATCCTACAATGGTGCCATCACCGGGCCAGGCACACTGCGCATGCAGGGACGGGACGATGCCACCTGGTATCCGGACATGCTGTTGGGTGGTACGCTGGCTAACACACCAGATGGCGTCATCATCAATAAGGGGCGGGTTGTTTTGAACAAGACTGACGGCGTGGATGCGTTGGCGGGCTCGATCACGGTCAATCCGGGTGGCGGGCAGACCGTTATCATCCAACTGCTCAAGGGCAATCAGATCAGCGATGCCTCGACGATCACCAGCACGGGCGGCGGCAGCCTCTCTCTGCAATTGAGTGACTTCAACGAGACAATTAGTGGCCTGACCCTTAAAACCGGAGACAGGGTGGTTACTGGAGCGGTGACTGGCGGCGTGCTCACGGTGAGCGTTCTCACCGTGAACGGTTCGGTCATGCCCTCCGGCACCTACACCGCGTCTGATTCAACCTTCGTCACCGGCATCGGCAGCGTGGTCGTTCCCGACGCAGGCAGTCCCTATCAAATCTGGGCGACCGCCAACGCGGGTGGTCAGTCGGCCAGTGAGGATTTTGACCACGATGGTGTTGCCAATGGACTCAGATATTTCATGGGAGTTGCCGGCACCATCAGTGGTGCCAATCCGCCTGTGGTGACAGCCGGGTCTATCAGGACCGTCACTTGGCCGCGCGACCCGGCCGCCACCGTGAGCTCATGGAAAGTTCAGGTCTCCGATGATCTCGCCACTTGGAATGATATCATCCCACCCGACGCGAGTATCGATACAACCGATCCGACCAAGGTGGTTTACACCCTGCCGGGCGGCGTCAAGCAATTCTGCCGTTTGTCGGTTACCCCATAAACGCCCGGTTCTCCGAAATTCCCACAGGTGGCAGCTCGTCCCGGGTTGCCACCTGATTTGTTTTTCAGGGATAGAACACTGACGCGGATCCCCGGGCCGGAGAACTTCCGAACTCAGTGTTCGACCTCTAAAGCGCCACAGGATCGAGCAAGATCAATTCCGTCAAATGCGAGGACTGGTTCCATTGCGCCGATGGGGTCCTCCTGAGTAAGTCGCTGTAATCCGTTGATTATCAATGCCTGAAATTTGAGGCTTTTCACTATTTTTCAGATGAGTCATGCGGCGACTGACTCTCCAACTCTATCCGCCAACCCGGCGGTTGCTGCTCGCATGGTAACATTTGTTTGAGGCATTGCGCTTCCGCCCACAGACGCGCCGCTCCAAGACTCCTCATTGGCCATCGGCGGCCACAGACGCGCCGCTACAATTCATCTCGATTGCCTTGCGAGAGTTGATGTTGCGCTCGGTATCAGGCGATGCTAGCGGGTTTGGGCTCTTCTTTGGGCTCGCTTCCTCCACTGCCTTTTGAATTGGCGTGGCTGCCGACAGCCGCCGTTTCCTCAATGGCGACGGACCCCTCAGCTACGACGGCCCCCTCAGCTACGACGGCCTCCTCATCAGAGGCGGCCTCCTCATCAGAGGTGTCCTCCTCATCAGAGGTATCTTCCTCATCAGAGGTATCTTCCTCATCAAAGGTGTCTTCCTCATCAGAGGTGTCCTCCTCATCAGAGGTGTCCTCCTCATCAGAAGTGTCCTCGTCATCGGTGGTGTCCTCATCCTCGATCAAGGAATCCTCATCGGTGAGTTCAAGGGTGGTGGCCACTTCAGCAATAGGGGTTTCCTCAGCGGCGACGATCTCGGCGGCTTCAGCATCGGCGGCATCGGCGGCATCGGCGGCATCGGCGGCATCGGCGGCATCGGCATCGGCGGCTTCAGCATCGGCGGCATCGGCAGCAGCGCTCTGAGCAGCGGCGAGTTGGGCCGCGGCGGATGTCACGCGGCTGTAACTGCGGTATTTGCGGCCGAGAGCGATGATTTGAGCCAGCACGTCGGCGGTTTGGCGGGTCATGCCGTCCAGCGTCTGGAGGATCATGACGTTGTCCTCGAGACGTTGCTGCAAGGCCTTCAAGTGCCCGGCATCTTTGTCCTTGGCAGCCTGCAACGTAGCCTGCAATTGATTGCCATACATCTCGATATACCGGGTTATCCTCGACTCGGAAACACGCAGCGCTTCACTCGGAAAACGCCGAGCCAGCTCGCTGAGGATTCGCTCCTCGAGTGCCTGCCGACCCTCCTCGCCAAGGCGTTTTTCCTTGGTGAGCACGGGCACCTCGCGCTCCAATGCATCGGGCGCACCAAAAAGTTTGCGGCGCACCGCTGCCAAACTGCGGATAGCCAGCCAGTCCCACACCGACTTGCGTACCTTCAATTGCTCCGGCTCAATTTGAAACAGGCCACTGGGCTGCGCCGGTGCCGCGTCGCCCAAGGTCGCGCGGGCCGCAGTCACCACTGGCTCCAGCAACTCGATGAGACCCAGCGCCGGCGAGCGCAGGTGGTCGTCAATCCGGATTCCGCCAAGCGGGTTGGCGACCAGCGCTCGCTCCTTAAGGTGGTTTTCGCTGCTCACCCGTTTGCCGCAGCCATCGAGCAAATCCGCCCAATCGCGTTGCAGCTCGGCCACACTTTGGTCGGAATCAAACCAATTCCCGAGCCGTCTGAGCGCCCTCTGCTTCGCCTCGGCGGCCGCGGCAGCAGCCACCTCCGCGACGTGCTTCTGCAACTCCCCGCGAATGTGGCTGAAGGCCGCCTTGACATCAACGGCGGCGAGTTTTTCCATGGCTGCGAGCCGTGCTTGGGTATCACTGAGCTCGCTGGCGAGCTTCTGTTGGCGGATCTCAAGGGCTGCGGTGGACTCTGGAGAACAATATTCACGGATCTCGGTACCCAGATTGGTGCCCATCAGCAAGGCGTCCCCCATGAACTCCTGCAGGTAATCACTGCTGTTGAGGTAATCCGTCAAATCCTTTAAAAACAAGCTAAACGAGGCCTCGGGGTGTTCCGCCCAACCCGTCGGCATCACGCTCGTCTTCCCATCGAGCCCGCCACCACTCGCTCCCGGATCATTCGCCTCCGTCGCCCCAACCTCCGCGGCCCGGCCCGCTTCAAGCGGCTCATTAGCCAACTGTGGCTCAGTCGCCCGGCGCATCGCTGCGGAAGCCGAGTTGAGCAGATCGATCGGATAGATCTTGAGCCGGCCCGCCTCCTGGGCACGCCGCAGCGGCGCGCTCATCACCAGCGATTCAAACGCGCGAATCACTTCGCCGGGCGACTCGCTCTCCAAGCTCGGCCGCAGCGAGCCGTCCGGGTCCAGGTCGCGCTTGTTGCTATCAATGTTGACCACGATGAAAATCCGGCTGAACAAATCTAACAAATCGTTAAATTCCTCGAACACCTGCTCCAAGAACAGATTGTCGGTTTTGACGACAAACACGGCGCAAGCTGCGCTGTTGCGGAACTCGCGGGTCATGAGGTCGTAGCCGAACTTCATTCGTGTGTAGAGGCCGGGGGTGTCCACCAGCACGGTGAGTGAGTCTTTCAAATTGCGGGCAGGCATTGCCACATCCACGCGGCGGATCGCCTCGGGATAGTGCACGCCGGGGTCGAAGGTATCGCCCTGGTCCTCGACTTCGCGCAAGCGGCGAGCCAAGGTTTGGTGGCTTTGCTGGATCAGGGCTTGCAGGGCGGTATTGTCAGCGAGGTGGACTTTTTCACCATCATAGCGGGATGCGACATAGCTGCACTCGTCACCATGTTTCACATGCACCAGGCACGGATAAGCGGGCAGCGACGTCACCTCGCTGACGTAGGCGGCGCTGATGGCGTTCATGAGGGTGGACTTGCCACTTTTGAGAGGGCCAAAGATAATAAGATAGGCCTGCTGCTCTTCCACCTTGTTGAGCAAACTCTCCAAACGATGGTGTACGTCCGAAAACCCCGCAATCGGCCGCTGCAACACGTCGGCGTCGCCCTTGCCTTGGCAGGTCGCTCGGGCTCCCTGCAGGGCCGCAGCAAACGGCTTGATGATGCCGGCATAGGCCTGACAGAATTCAAAAATATCGGTTTTGATAGATGTGATGGGAGCTGGGGGGTTCATGATGGGGGGCTGGGTATGGGCGGCACGGTGGCCTGGCAGCGGGGTGACTTCACACGCTTCGGCAAGCAGCGTGTGGTATAATTGAAGAACGGCAGCTGTCAATCTTTGACTGTTAAGAATCTTCAGGCGCGGGTGATATCCCACACTCGAAATCGGCCAAAATTAAAAATTTCCAATTTTTGGGGTGTTGCGTTAGCATGCCGCTATGACCTTTGCAAGCAAGATCACCTTGTCGCGGCTGTTGCTGGTGCCGGTGTTTGCCGTGTTGGCTATTTATTACGGACACAGCGTTGCGGACAAAGTCCCGATCGAGTGGCTGCGTTGGTGCGCACTGGCGGTATTTGTAACGGCTGCGGCCAGTGACGGGCTGGACGGCTGGATTGCTCGCCGCTTCAACCAGCGCTCGCGATTTGGCGCTATCATCGACCCCATTGCCGACAAAACCCTGCTGCTCACCGCCATCATTACCCTCACGCTCGTGAATTGGGGGCCGGACCATTGGCACCTGCCTCTGTGGTTCACCGCACTGGTGATCGTGCGCGATTGCATCATTTTGGGTGGCATCAACGTGCTCCATTTCACCGGCCACCAAGTCAACATCGCCCCCCAATGGAGCGGCAAGGTGTGCACCGTCACACAAATGGTGGCCATCGGCTGGATCATGCTCAAGGTGGTGCCGTTCTCCCCAATTTATCCTTGTATCATCGCCGCCGCCTGCACCGTATGGTCCGGCGTGGATTATATCCGCGATGGCTTGCGCATCCTCCATGAAAGCGGGCAGGCTAATGTCTAACGATAAAAACTCTACCCAACACCCAATGAGCGGTATTTCTCAGCGTACTATCAGGCAAATCGCGCAAGTGACAACGCTGGCAACCGCCTTGCTCGCGGGGGTGGTTCAAGCCGCCGATTGGCCCCAATGGTGTGGCAACGATGCGCGCAACGCGGTGTCCGAAGAAACCCAACTGCCGGCTTCTTTCCTCCCCGATCCAGCGCCAGCCGATGCTCCCTCCACCGGTCCAACCCATTTAAAATGGAAACTTCGCCTCAACACCCATGCCTATGGCGGCCCGGTGGTGGCTAACGGGAAAATTTTCATCGGCACCAATGATCGCGAGGCGGGTGGTTCGATCGTCGCCTTGGATGAGCCCACCGGACGACCGCTGTGGCACCTCAACATTCCACGCATGCTCACCGAATGGAAGGATTTCAATTATGACGACTTGAGCCTTGGCGTGTGTTCCACCCCGGCGCTCAACGATCACCGCTTATACGTGGTGACCAATCGCGATGAAATGCTCTGTCTGGATCCGGACGGCCTCACACATACGGCCGAACCTGATGTCGCCCGCCTCATCGCCGGCTCCCAACAACCGCCGATGACCACCGACTCGTCCGCCGTGGGCATCGTCTGGCGCTTCGATATGATCATGGAAAAAGACGTCGCCGCCTGGCCCCAGGATGCCGCCGATTGCTCGGTGCTCGTCCACGGCGACCACGTGTTTGTCAGCCCATCCAACGGCGTCAATCGCGGCCACGTCGTCGTGCCTCATCCCGATGCGCCAAGTCTGATTGTGTTAGATAAGCGAACCGGCCGGCTCATTGCCCGTGATTTCGAGCAAGTTGGCCACCGCCTGTTTCACGGCGAGTGGTCATCGCCAGCGCTCGGCGAGGTCAACGGCAAATCTCTGGTCTTCTACGGCGCAGGCGACGGCGTCTGCTACGCCTTCGACCCCGTCCCGGCAGCACCGGCCATCGAGGGTGGACCCGGTGTCTTGAAATGCGTTTGGCACTTCGATGTGAATGCCGCCGCCAAACGCAGCGGTGCCTACAAGAACAATCCCACTGGTCCAAGCGAAGCCATTGCCACCCCCGTGTTCTATCGCAACCGCGTCTATCTCGGCGTCGGCCAGGATCCGCGCCACGGCCAAGGCCGCGGTGCGCTGGCCTGCATCGACGCCACCGGCTGCGGTGATCTAACAGCCAAAGGTTTGGTGTGGGTGAACACCGACATCGACCGGAGCCTAACCACTGTTGCGATTCATGACGGCGTTTTATACACGGCCGACTTCAGTGGGCGCATCTTTGCTCTCGACGCCGACACCGGCCGGGAACTGTGGCGGCACACCACTGACGGGCCGATTTGGAGTTCTCCACTCGTAGCTGACGGCAAGGTCTATGTCGGCACCGACACTGGCGTGTTGTGGACCTTCGCCGCCTCACGCGAACTCAAAATCCTCGGCGAAACCCATCTCGATTCCCCGATTTCCACCTCACCCATCATCGCCAACGGTGTGCTCTATGTCATGACCCAGCGCTGGCTATATGCCGCCGTCGCTGCCGCTAACACACCGTAGCGCTCAAGACTCAGACGCCGCGGCGTAGCTCTCTAGGGAATCGCAGGTGCAAATGAGGTTCCGATCGCCGTGGACGTTATCGATTCTGGCGACGGCGGGCCAGAACTTGTGGCGGCGCAGATAGGGGAGCGGGAAGGCGGCCTGCTCGCGGGAATAAGCGTGTGGCCAGGCGTTGCCGCAGACGGCTTCGACGGGATGGGGGGCGTGTTTAAGCGGGTTGTCGTGAGCGTCGGCCTCGCCGCGGATGACGGCGGAGATTTCGCCGTGGATGGCGATCATGGCATCGCAGAAGCGGTCGAGCTCGGCCTTGGACTCGCTCTCGGTGGGCTCGATCATGAGGGTGCCGCCGACTGGCCAGCTCATGGTGGGCGAATGGAAGCCGTAGTCCATCAGGCGTTTGGCCACGTCCTCGACGGTGATGCCGCTGGGGTCGGTGAGCGGGCGCACGTCGATGATGCATTCGTGGGCCACCAATCCCTGATTGCCAGTGTAGAGGATCGGGAAAAACGGGGCGAGGCGCTTGGCGGTGTAGTTGGCGTTCAGAATGGCGACGCTGGTGGCTTCGGTGAGGCCGGCACTGCCCATCATGGCGATGTACATCCACGAGATGGTATTGATAGAGGCGCTGCCCCAAGGAGCGGAGCATACGGCACCCTGTTTGGCGTCGAGTTCTCGATGGCCCGGCAGAAAGGGGACGAGCTGTGAGGCCACGCCGATGGGGCCCACGCCGGGTCCGCCACCGCCGTGGGGGATGCAGAAGGTTTTGTGCAAATTGAGGTGGCAAACGTCGGCACCGATGGTGCCCGGGCTGGTCAACCCGACCTGAGCGTTCATGTTAGCACCGTCCATGTACACTTGGCCACCGGCCTCGTGGATGATCTCGCAAATCGTGCGGATGGTGCCCTCGAACACGCCGTGGGTTGACGGATAGGTGATCATCAGCGCGGCGAGCTTGTCGCGGTGTTGTTCGGCGCGGGCAGTCAGGTCGGCCACATCGATGTTGCCGGCGTCATCGCATTTGACGCCGACGACCTGCATGCCGGCCATGACGGCGGAGGCGGGGTTGGTGCCGTGTGCGGAGACCGGGATGAGGCATACGTTGCGATGGGAGTCGCTGCGGGAGAGGTGATAGCGGCGGATGGCGAGCAGGCCGGCGTATTCGCCTTGGGAGCCGGCGTTGGGCTGGAGCGAGACGGCGGCGAAGCCGGTGATTTCGGCAAGCCAGTCTTCGAGGAGGCCGAGCATGGCTCGGTAGCCCTGGCTCTGGTCGGCGGGGACGAAAGGATGAATGGCGGCGACCTCCGGCCAGCTCAGCGGGATCATTTCCGATGTGGCATTGAGCTTCATGGTGCAGGAGCCCAGTGCGATCATCGATTCGTTGAGCGCGAGGTCCTTGGTTTCCAGTCGCTTGAGGTAGCGCAACATCTCGGTTTCCGAGTGGTAGCTGTTGAATACTTTCTGGGCTAAAAACGGCGCAGTCCGCAGCAGTCCGGCTGGCCATGCCGGGGCAATTAGGCTGGATGTTGGCACTGGCGAATGCGCCCCGAAGGCGGCCGTGATGGCGCGGAGGTCCTCAGCGGTGGTCGTTTCATCCAGCGCGATGCCGAGGTGGTCGGCATCGATGCGGCGCAGGTTGATGCCGGCAGCGGCGGCGGCGGCGAGAATCGTGTCGGCCTCGCCGGGCACATTGGCGACGAGCGTGTCGAAATACGCGCCGTCCTCGATGGCAACGTCATCGGCACAGAGGGCTTTTTTCAAGCTGGCGGCCTGGGCGTGGAGGGTGGTGGCGATGTGGGTGAGCCCCTCGGGGCCATGATAGACGGCGTACATCGAGGCCATCACGGCGAGCAGGACCTGGGCAGTGCAAATGTTAGAGGTGGCCTTATCGCGGCGGATATGCTGTTCGCGGGTTTGCAGGGCGAGGCGGAAGCCGGGGTTGCCGCGGGCATCGAGCGACATTCCAATGAGGCGGCCGGGCATTTTGCGTTTGAGGGCGTCCTTGCAGGCCATGAAGCCGGCGTGGGGACCGCCGAAGCCCATGGGCACGCCGAAGCGCTGAGCCGAGCCGACGCAGATATCGGCACCGAATTCGCCGGGCGGCTTGAGCAGCGTGAGAGCCAACAGGTCTGCTGCGACGATGGTGATGGCTCCGACAGCTTGGCAATTTTGAAAAAATCCGGCGAAGTCATCGATGCGGCCGCGGGTATCGGGATATTGGACCAGCACCGCGAAAAGTCCGTCGCAAGATGCCGGATCGAACGCTTGCCAATCGCCGACTAACACTTCGATTCCGTGCGGTTCGGCGCGGGTGATGACCACGTCGATGGTTTGCGGGTGACAGCGGTCGGACACGAACATGGTCCGGCCTTTCGGCTTGCCGGCCAGTGCCAGGCTCATGGCCTCGGCGGCGGCGGTGCCTTCATCCAGCAGCGATGCATTGGCAACGTCGAGGCCGCTGAGGTCGGTGATGAGAGTTTGGAAATTGAGCAACGCCTCGAGCCGACCCTGGGCAATCTCCGCCTGATAGGGCGTGTAGGCGGTGTACCAACCCGGGTTTTCGAGGATGTTGCGCTGGATCACTCCGGGAGTGTGGGTGCCGCTATAACCCTGGCCAATGCACGACTTGAGCACCCGGTTTTTGCCCATGATGGCTTTGAGCCAAGCGAGGGCCTCTGGTTCCGAACGCGCCTCGGGCAACTCCAGCTCAGCCGAAAGGCGAATCCCGGCGGGCACGGCGGCATCGACCAAGGCGTCAAGCGTGGGAAAGGCGATGGCGTCGAGCATGGTCTGGCGATCGGCCCCAACGGGACCGAGGTGACGGCTGCAGAAATCGAGACGAGCGGACATGGCAGTGATGGGGTGATTGGTTGAAAGCGAATGTGCCTCCCCCCGGTAATGGCTGCAAATGCCCGATCGCGCAACCCTTGTGAGACGCCTGAACCAAAATTTCCTCTTGGGTCATGCGGTTCTTTCAGCTTGGCATTGGTGGCGGGCTGCGGCAAGCTCCGGCCATGCCTGCTGATGTCATATCGCTGCTGCAACATCTGGTCAGAATTCCTTCGGTCAACCCAGACAACACGCCGGGGACCGGGCACTCTGGCGAAGAGGAGGTGGCCCATTTCCTCGGCGGCTGGCTTGAGGCGCTGGGTGCCGACGTGCTGCTCGAAGAAGTGCTCCCCCACCGGCCCAATCTGCTCGCCAGATTCGCGCCGTTGGACGGGCGGCCGCGAATCTTGCTGGGCCCGCATCTCGATACCGTCGGAGTCGGCGGCATGACCATCGACCCATTCAGCGGAGAGCTCCGCGACGGCCGGGTGTGGGGCCGCGGGGCTTCGGATACCAAAGGCCCGATGGCGGCGATGCTCTGGGCGTTGCGACAATGCCGCGGCGAGCTGGCCAAGCTGCCGGTGGCGGTGGATTTTGTGGCCTTCATGGGCGAGGAATCCGGCCAGTGGGGCTCCAAGGATTTTGCCAGACGCCACGCGGCCGAGTACACGTTTGCAGTGGTGGGGGAACCGACGTCCATGCAAGTGGTCCACGTCACCAAAGGCTCGTTGTGGGCAACCCTGCAGGCCACAGGCAAGGCCGCCCATAGCTCGCAACCAGAGCGCGGCGAGAATGCCATCCTCAAACTCACCCGGGCGCTGGATACCTTGGACCACCATTTGGGCCACGCACTGGCAGCTTTCACCCATCCGGTGCTCGGCTGTTCCACCCTCAACGTCGGGGTGATCCGCGGCGGATCGCGCCCCAACATCGTCCCCGATTTCGCTCAGGCCGAGCTCGACATGCGCATCACCCCGGCACTGGCGGAAGCCGGCGGCGGACTGCGCCTGCTGCGGGAAATGCTCGAGGATCACGCGCTGCCTGTTGAAATCGTCAACGCACACGAAAATCCGCCGATGGACACCCCCGCCAGTCATCCGCTGGTGCAGGCGCTGCTGGCCGTGGATCCGGCCACCCAACTGGCCGGGGCTCCGTGGTTCTCTGACGCCGCGCATCTATCGGATGGCGGAGTGCCAAGCATTTGCCTCGGGCCGGGTTCCATCGACCAGGCTCACACGGTGGACGAATTCATCGACGTCTCAGCCGTCCATCACGGCGCAGCGTTTTTCGAGGCGTTCATCCGCCGCCTCTAACGTCATCAAACTCAAAAGCGCCACGGGGTCGAGCAAGTTCAAATCATTTTCCGAGGTACCTCCGTGCTCGCGGGTTTCCAAGGTCAGGTGCCATATTCCTTTTCCTCACCGATATCGAACCAAGTGGGGTGGATGACGGAGCGGATGGACTGGATGGTTTGGATAATCATGATATGAGCAACGCGCTTTGGGGATTCTGATGCTATTTCCCTTCAATGCAATCACTCTGCTGACTGGGCCCAGCTCGCACCAGCGACGCCGGTCTGATGGCAATCATCGAGTGGGTGGGCCGCTCAGCAGAAGCTTAGACCTCCGCTGATGAACCGGCTGAGACGACCGTCGCAGCAGAGTAAACGGCCCCGCCGATCTAACGATTCATTCCGCCATCACAGGCTCCAGCCATTGCGGAACTGGGGCGAGAGGAATTTGTTAGCACCCTCGTTATTCGTAAACCTCATCGCCTTTTCGTCATAAATGAGTTTCTGGCCGCTCATTCGAATGGCGACGATTCCCAACAAACCGACCTCGGACAACCGTGCGCCATAGTCGAAAGGCGAGCTGGCTTGGCGGCCTTCGCGGATGGCGTCGAGCCAATCGCGATAGTGGCCGGCCTTGACGCGGGGCAGCGATTTATCGGGGCGTTTGTAGGCTTGCATGGCGGCTTCGGGGATCAAGCGCACTTCGCCGGCACCATGCGAACCGTGCATGATCTTCCCCTTGTCGCCGATGACCACCGCGCCGGTACCCACGACGTTTTTGCCTTCCGGCAATTCGGCGGGCCGCGGAATACTGCACTTGCCATCGAACCAGATCATCTTCACCGGGCCCCGTTGGCCCTTGGCCGGAAACTCATAAGTGATCTTCGTGCCCGCTGGATAGGTATCAAAATCCTTGTCAGGATCGTAGCCCTCAGTTTCCGCCAAAATCGATGTCGGCATGTCAAGGTCCAGCGCCCAGAACGAGGGATCGACGACGTGGCAGACCCAGTCACCGATGCAACCGCCGCCAAACTGCGACCAACCGCGCCAGTTGAACGGCAGATAGGCCGGATTGTACGGACGTTCCTTGGTCGGCCCTAACCACAGGTCCCAAGCGAGTTCTTTGGGGACGTCGGGACGTTCACCGCGGACTTTTGCTAGGTTGCCAACCTGGCAATAAACGTCCTTGAACGCATCGCAGCCGCAGTGAATCTCAGAAACCTTGCCGATCGCCCCATCCTCGATCCATTCACGGAACAGCCGGATGGTCTCCGACGAGTGACCTTGATTGCCCATCTGGGTAATGAGCTTGCGGTCGTTAGCCTCCTTGCGCATGGCACGCGCCTCGGCCACCGTGTGCGCCAGCGGCTTCTCACAAAACACGTGCTTGCCATGTTTCATCGCCGCCATCGCCGCCACCGCATGAGTGTGATCTGGCGTGCCCACCAGCACCGCATCGATCTTGTCGCCCATCTCCTCCAACATGACACGGAAGTCCGTGAAGCGCTTCGCCTGCGGGTATTTGTTAAACATGCCTGCCGCCCGACGCTCATCCACGTCGCACAACGCAACGATGTTCTCATCGGCCATATTGCTCAAATCTCCAGCCGCCTGCCCACCACAACCAATCGCCGCCAAATGGATCTTGCGACTCGGCGGCGTGCTCACGCCATCGCCTAAAACCCGGCGAGGAATAAATTGGAAACCAAAGGCGGCGGCGGTCGTTGTCTTGATGAAATCCTGACGGTTCATATCGTGGCTTGTTGTTTCGATGCACCGCCAAAATCAAGAAAATCGCGCAGTTGTCAATCCACAAGTAGATAGCCAGCCTGCTGGCGAGTGTAGGCCTTCGGGGACCGCCGGCGTCCCGCCGGCAGATTGCGGCATCCTGCGGCACGCTCTTCCGCCATAGCTCAGCCAATCCGTTTTCATCCTGGCCCATGACATTCCCGCCTTGTCGTGGGCCGCTGCCTACGACTGGCAAGGCCTTGCCGATCAATCCCCTAACCTGCCATCCGATCAGCGTACCCACGACCCATCCCCTCCAGGGCAACTCAACACCCCTAGCCCGCCCCCCGCCGGAACTGTGCTGACACCCTTGCCATCCGACCCGATCCACCCGTTGCCGGAGAACACCGCCGAAGTCACCCGTTTCATCGAGTCCACACGAGCTGCAATCAAGGAACGGTTGAAGGCCAGTTGATTGTCCAGAAGGCGTTTATTGGCAAGGGCGTCCAGTTGGAAGCAAAAGACGACAATGGCCTCGTCTGTGCATGGGGAATGCGGCGGGAGGAGAAAGGCACCGAGATTTGCTACGATTTCATGTTTCGGCGCACCTCAGCCCCACTGACTGCCAAATCGAGCCATCTTCTATCGACTCCCCGAACCGCCCGGCCGAACGACGCCGGTTGGCCCATTCCGCCGAACACTGGTCCCACGGCCCGAGTACCACGCCATGGCGATACCCGCGAGGAGGCCGAACAGGTGGCCCTCCCATGAGACGCCCCGGTGGTTGGGCAGCACGCCCCAGATGATGGAGCCGTAGAACAGGCCGACCACGAGGGCGCGCAGGATGGAAACCACGCTGCGCTCGATCGCACCAAGCGCCACCAAATAGCCAAAATAGCCGAAGATCAGGCCACTGGCCCCGACGTGGACGGCCTGGCCGCGGCCCAGCAACCAAACCGCGAGACCTCCCCACACCACGATGCCAGCGCTGACAGACCAGAAAGTGCGCTCGCCGCGGCCCAAGACAAGCAGCCCGAGAATGGCAAATGGCAGGCTGTTGGCGGCCAGATGAGACCATCCGGCGTGCAGGAACGGTGCCAGTGGAATGCCAAGGAGGCCGGACAAGCGGCGCGGGACGATGCCGAAATGATCGAGCTCCAGCCAGTGACCTCCTATCCAATCTATTAATTCGACTCCCCACATCACGGCGAGAAGACGGCCGATGACGAGCAGGGAGCGTTTGGCGGTGGATGGCATGACGGATTAGAAGGTACTGAGTTCTGCAGGCGGCGGCAAGCACAGGGATCCCCCGGGTCATGTCCGAGAGACGACTGCCGCTGGGATTTGGCTTTGAGGGGATCTTGCACGGTGGCTTCCGACTCGTCATGAGGTAGATCCACCCGAGATTGAGCAACTCCTTCAGGGCTTTCGCACACCGCCGCCGTGTGGCCACTTCATGCCACATGACAAGTTCGGTGACAGTGCGCGATACTCGTTATTTCTGCTCTAGCACGTTGGCCCGTGCCCGCAGACGCTGCCTACCGGATCGTGTCTCAACTGGGGTGTTGCCGCAAGTCGCCTAGCACAGTGGCGATCTATCATCACCAGACGAAGCCCCCCCCCCTATGAACCCACATCAGACAGGACCTTCTCTGCCATCCAATCCAGATCCTCCGGCAACCGGTGAACTCCCGCCAACCGATATGCATTTTGGTTCCGATTCGGACATGCTTGAATGGTGCCAAAGCGAAGGCATCGTTCCGCACAGGGACGAGGATGGATTTTGGGACTGGCAGCGGGCCTGGGATGAATACTGCGCCCGGATTGATAGAGAGGATCACCCGTAAGCCTGCCTGAGACCCCAGCAAGATGCCCACTGCTACTCCTACCACGGCCAGCACCACCCTAGGTATGATGGCCTTGGTTTTCATGCTTTTCAGGCAAGCGGTTCATGGGAAGATCTGATGCCCTTTTGATACCACCCCCGCGAGGCATTGCAGACGCGACAGACGGAAAGCATCACGGGCACTTCGACGAGTACGCCCACGACGCAGGCCAGTGCCGCGCCCGAGCTGGGCCCAAACAGGGTGATGGCCACGGCCACCGCCAACTCGAAAAAGTTGCTGGCACCGATGAGAGCACCGGGCGACGCGACGTTGTGGGGCACTTTGAACCAGCGCATCAGCATGTAGGTCAGGCTGGAGTTGAAATAGACCTGCACCAGAATAGGAATGGCCAGCAAAATGACGGCGGTCCATTTGGTTGTCAGATTCTCGGCCTGGAAGGCGAATATCAGCACCAGAGTCGCCAGCAACGCCACAACCGTCACCGGCTGGAATCTTGGCAGGAAGGATTTCTCGAACCATTCTGTGCCGTGGGATTTCAACAGGACTTTGCGTGTGAGGAAACCCGCCACCAGCGGAATGACGATGAACACGACAACAGAGGTGACGAGCACTTTGGACGGGACCATCACGTTGGCCACCCCGCAAAGGAACATCACGATAGGTGCGAATGCGACCAGCATGATGAGGTCGTTGACCGCCACCTGTACCAGCGTATAGGCGGGGTCACCGTCAGTCAGATAACTCCATACGAAAACCATGGCAGTGCAGGGCGCGGCGGCCAGAATGATCAGACCAGCGGTATAGTTTTTTGCCATCTCCGGCTCGATCCAGCCGGCAAACCCATGTTGCAGGAAGACCCACGCGAGGAATGCCATGCTGAAAGGTTTCACCAACCAGTTCACGAACAGGGTGATGAAGAGCCCCTTGGGTTTCTTCGCAATGCTTCCTAACGAACCGAAATCAATTTTGAGCATCATCGGGAAGATCATCAGCCAAATGAGCACGGCGATGGGGATATTGACTTGCGATCCTTGGCCGAATTCCAGCTTACTCAGGCTGGCGACAAAATCCGGTAGCAGTTTTCCAAGCGCCACGCCGACGATCATGCAAGCGAGGACCCAAAGGGAAAGATAGCGCTCGAAAAAGTTCAGCCGCTTCGGGGTGTCGGATGGCAGGTTAGGTTTCGTATTCATGGCTTCGAGGTTGGAATGGTTTCGTAAACGTCGGCGGTCATCGTTTTGCAGATTTGAGGCTGGATACGGCTAACCGAGCCAAAGCATCCGGGCCGGTGGGTTCCTCCGACTGCCAAGGCAGCCAAGCAGTGCGGGTGGCGTGTTTTGCCACCACCTCGCTCAGGTAGCGGCGCTCGGATTCTTCGCGCCCTCGCAGCAGGGGATCACAGGAACCACTGTGGAGCAGACTTTGATTGATGACCCAGGCAAAGGGTTCGATGCGTGCCCGGCGCAGGTCATCCTGCAAATCGGCGGCCTCGTGGACCGGCGTGGCTTCGGGCAGGGTGACCAGCAGGATCCGGGTGAACGCAGGATCGCGCAGACGTTCCAGAAGTTTAAGCACTTCCTCCGGTTGGGTGCTGCGGGCCTGTCGCTCAATTTCGCGTTGATAGGCCTCGCTGGCATCGAGCAGGAGCAGGGTGTGTCCGGTGGGCGCGGTGTCGAGCACCACAAAACGATTGGTTCCTTGCCCCACCTCGCGGGCAAAGGCGCGGAACACGGCAATCTCCTCGGTGCAGGGCGAACGCAAGTCTTCTTCTAACAAACTTCGCCCGGCAGCATCCATCGCGGAGCCTTGGGCCGTCATCACTTCTTCCTGATAGGCGGCGGTCTCTGTGGCGGGATCAATCTTGCTGAGCGTGAGCCCCGCCACCTGACCCGCCAGGGTCTGGGCCACATGCGCGGCGGGATCGGTGGTGCTGAGATGGACGGAATGTCCGCGCTTTGCCAGCATCACGGCGATGGCCGCGGCCACCGTGGTCTTGCCCACGCCGCCTTTGCCCATCGTCATGATGACGCCGTTGCCCTGGCTTTCGATGTCGGCGACAAGATCCTCCAGGCTCTCCATTTCCGGTTGGGTCCAGCCTTCATGCATGGGGGGGGCGATAGCGGAAGATCCGCTCGCTAGCAGTAATCGAAGGCCCTGGACGCCGAGGATATTCACCGGCCGCAGAGGGACGATTGAAGTCGGCAGGCTGTTGATAAAGGCGTCGGCTGCCTTGATGGCCGCCATGCCACGGCGCTGTAACGCGAGGGCTGTGACATCTTCCGGGCAATTGGTTTCAAAAACCCCGTTGATGACAAGGCACTGATTGCCGACACCCAGCGCCCGCAACTCGCCCGAGGTGCGCTGCGCCTCATTGAGGGCGGCGGATTGGGGGCGGCTCACCAGCACCAGCGTCGTCGCGGTGGCATCAGCCAGCGTGTGAACGGTGGCCTCATATATGGCGTGTTGTTTATCCAGTCCTGCAAGTGGTCCCAGACAGGAGCTGCCACTGGTGCTGTTGTCCAGAAACTGGTCCCACGCTTTGGCCAGACTCATCAGACGCAGGGTGTGGCCGGTCGGCGCGGTATCGAAAACGACATGGTCGTAGTTTTTCGCCGCCTCTGGATTTCCAATCAAGGCCGTGAATTCATCAAAGGCCGCGATTTCCACCGTACAGGATCCCGAGAGCTGTTCCTCCATGTTCCGCAAGGCAGCCTCCGGCAGCAGGCCGCGCATCGGACCGATCAGACGTTCGCGATAAGCGGCGGCTGCCTCGACCGGATCGATGTTCATCGCGTCAAGGCCAGGCACGCCGACAATGGCTGTGGGTGCATTGGTCAAGTGTGTTTCCAGCACTTCATCCAGATTGGAAGCCGGGTCGGTGCTGACCAGCAACACGCGTTTGCCGGCCTCGGCGAGTTTCAAGGCCGTGGCACAGGACAGCGAGGTTTTGCCCACCCCGCCTTTGCCGGTGAAAAACAGATAGCGGGTGGCGGTGGCAGGATCGGTCTGATAGCTTGGCAGGTTCATGGTGCCACCTCTTCTTTTGCATGTGCCGCACGGATCCAATCCAGACGTTCGGTCTTGGTCGGGTAGCGGCCTTTGAGGTACACCTCGCCATCCCAGAAAATCAGCGGCAGTCCCTCGGCCCCGTCCTTTTCCAACAGGGCCTTAACGGTCGGATTTTTCACAAAAGCCATGGGTGTTTGGGCCAGATTATAGCGTTCGATGTGGACGCCGTGTTGACCCAGTTGCGCAAGCATGGCGGCAAAGCTGACGAGATCGGGATCGACATCGGTGCCGCAGATGCCCGTCGAGCAGCACATGGGAGGGTCATAAACTTGAATCGTTTTCATGGTTTGATTTGGTGGTTGTAGATGGGTGGGTTGTGGATTTCGAAAAATAGAAAGGTTAGCGGCAAAAAAGCTATGGGTCACGGGTGGCATGCAATTCATCAAGGCAGCAGAAGATGTGCAGCGGCTTCCTGATTGCCAAGGCCCGTCATAATGCATAATTCGAGCCGACTCGGATAGCTACCGGAACTGACGACCTCGCCGTCGAGCAGGATCAGTGGCAGGCACTCGATGCCTTTTTCGTTCACGGCTTGGGTCACGACCGCGTTGGCGGCAAAAACATCGTACTGATGGAGTGGGCTGAAGCGCTCCACTTGAACGCCGTTCATTTTGAGCCACTGCAAGGACACGGCGAAATTGACGAGATTGCTGTCCACCTCGGCCCCGCACACGCCGGAGGAACAGCACATCGGAGGATCAAAGATTTGGATGGTTTTCACGAGGAAGGTATGTTAGAATATCGCCAGCAGATAGAGGCCTACGCCGACCAGCAGCACCCCGGCAACGATCCGGATGGCAACCTCGACCTTCTGCGCCTTAATGGATGCCTTGCCAAACGAAACCCCGAGCAGAATGGCGGCGAGCGGCAGGCTGAAGCCCAGCGCAAACGCAGCCATGAGGAACATGCCCCACAAGGCATGACCTTGCAGCACGGATGCTCCCAGAACAATGAAGATTCCCGGATTGCAGGGCAGCGAGCAGGCCGCCACGCCGCCACCCAACAACAATCCAACGATGAGCGTCCCGAGAATCCCCTGTCCGGCGGCCGACGTGGCGGTCTTGCGACGCAATTGTGGCAGCTTAACCGGTAACAAGCCAAGAGCCGCGAGTCCGAACAGCACCGCAATCACCCCCGCAAACAGTTTCCAATAGTTTCCTAGCAGCGCCTGTGCCGACTGCCCTACAAACCCGGCGACATAGCCTAACACGATCAGTGCCAGCGTGGTGCCAAGCATGAATGAAAGTGCCGACACCAGGGCGGTCCGGCGGCTCACCTTTTCCCGCGTGCCGGAGTAGGCCACCAACATGCCCATCGCCGGCAGCGTGCAACAGGCGCTGCCCACGGCGCTGGCCAGGCCTAGCAGAAATGCCAAGGGCAGGGCAAATGCGCCCGAACTGCCCGCCTGAAGGGCGGTCTTGATGGAATCAATCATCGTGTGAAGGTTCTGTTCATTTGCAACCGGGGGCACCAGGGGCGCAACCCCCGCTGCCACAACCGCCCGCACTCGACGCGGCTACATAACTTTGCACCAAACTTGTTTCAGTGATCTCGCCCGAAACCGCGTTCATGCCCTTGCCCTTGACCATGGCAATTACTCCGGGCAGCGTCACCTGTGACGCAAGGTTCGCGTAATCAGGCGAGCCCGCTTTCAAGGTAAAGATGGCACATTTGCTGCCCTTGGCTTCAATCGTCCGAACGGCTGCCTGCATCGCCTTTGTGGCGGAGGCATTGACAGAAGTTTCCTCTTTACCAAGGAGATAGACAAAAACGGCGTCACTCTTGGTCGCGACGGTATTGAGTTCGGCGAAGGCTCCGATAGTTGTTTCCGCACTCGCTTCGGCAGGTTTAGTCACCACGGTGGGGCTGACCGCTGGAACGCCCTGGGCAGGCACCACGGGTGTCGCTTCGGGAGCCGCCACAGGTGTTGTTTCGGATGTGGCAACGGGAGCCGCAGCAGATGCTGCCACAGGTGTGGCAAAAGTGCTCGCCACCGGTTGGGCCGATACGGCTTCGGTCTTGGTCATGGCGCGAACGACCAGCACACCGGCGACTAGCAGCACGACCGCGCTAATTACCCATCGTGCCTTGCCAGACGACCCGCTGGAATGGCACCCGCATCCGGCTCCACATCCCTCTGCTTGTTGTTTGAGTAATTCCATGTTGTCGGTTGCCTTCGGTTCTCCATTTTCGGTGTTCATAATTCGTTGTTGTTGGTTCAGTTTTGATTTCGGAAATCAGCATTCAGCTTCATGGGTTCACTATTCAGAGGTTTCCTTTCCCATGATGACCCGCAGGTTGGCGCATTGAGAGGCCAAGGACTTCGCCTCGTCACGGCGTCCAGCGGCATAGGCCTCGAAAACCCTTTTGATTTCGTCGCGTACCCGGCGGAAAACGACCATTTGCTCCTCTTCGTCGCCAT
>CAIQXC010000451.1 GCA_903875675.1 Akkermansiaceae bacterium | reverse complement strand
CTTGGAGGCACCACCCAGACGCTGGGCGCGGTCAACCTTGGCCAAGCGTGCCTGATTCAAAACGGTTCGATCAACGCCACCAACTTCAACGTGGGCACCAGTGCCTACGGTGTGTTCAACGTGAACCTCGGAGGGACCAGTGCCCTGACCCTTAACAATTCCGGCAAGCTCTCGATCCTCTCCGGCACAAACACTTGGAGCGGTGCCACCACAGTGACCGCAGGGACATTGCTGGCGACCCAACCCGCCGCCCTCCCCACATCCGGTACCACCGGCACCATCACCGTGAGCGGTACCGCCGGCGTGCTGGCACTGCGGGCCGGTGCCGCCACGGGCGAATGGGCCGCCACCGACGTCAGTGCCCTGCTGGCTAATGCAAACTTCACTTTCTCGGCGGCCGGTGCCTTGGGCATCGACACCAGCGGAGGCGACTTCAGTTATGACACGGCCATTCCCAGCAAAACAAACAACGGTCTGACCAAGCTGGGTCCGAACACCCTGACGCTTTCTGCAGCCAATTTGTATCCTGGCAAAACGACGATCAACCGCGGGGGGATCAAGGTTGATTCGGCGACAGGTTCTTTAGCCTCGACCTCGGCACTGACCTTCAGCGGCACGGGGCTGCTCAACTTTGACAACACAGGAGGCGGCGGCAGCACAGCCCAAGCCCTTGGTGCGCTGACGTTTTCGGCCGGCGAGGGCACGCTCCTAACCACCCGTTCGGCCAATCAGAACCAAGCGGTGACGTTAGCCTCGTGGACCCGCACGTCGGGAGCCACAGGCAATTTTGTCAATGGTGGAGACGGCAGCGGCAACGGGGCGTCGAATGGTTTCAACTTCACGACGCGGGCGGCTGGATTCATTGACCAAGGGACGTTTTACGGAGGCAGCAGCTATGCTTGGATGGATGGAGCCAACACATTTGTGCGTGCCATCAATTATGCTTCGGATGCCGGGGCGACGAGCAGCGGGGCGGCCACCACACTGGGGGCGGCCACCCACCAACAAATCACCGGGGCGGTATCGGCACAGACGAGTGCCACCTTCACGACACTCAACATCAGTGGTGGCAACAATATCACGCTGGCTGATGCCTCACAGGTTCTCACGACCAACGGCATCCTCAAGTCAGGCAATAATAGCGCGACGATCAGCGGCGGCGGCATCAAGGCCGCCAGCGCCGCCGAGTTGGTCATCCGCACCGATGGGGCTAACGACGCGCTGACCATCAGTTCGGTGATCGCCCCCGGGCCGGCATTGCGCAGTGGGGCGACCACCAATGGATCGGCGGTGGTCACCGGGCTGAGCCAAACGTCTGACTTGGTCGTCGGGATGAATGTTTCGTACGGATATACGGGCGGTTATGCCACCTCCACCATCAAGTCGATCGACACTGCGACCGGGATCACTTTGAATAGCAATTCGAGTTATACCGGAACTCCTTCGATGTGGTTTGGATATACAAACAACCGTGTGACCAAGTCCGGTGCCGGCACCTTGACTCTCTCTGGGGCGAATTTGTTCGGCGGTGGTTTCAGCCTCAATGCGGGTCGGCTCAACATCGCCAATTCGATGGCGCTGGGAGGCGCTGGCAACGGAGCCATCAGCGGTGCCGTGACCATCAATGAGGGCACCACTATTGACAATACGAGCGGCGGAACACTCGTGATGGCTTGCAAATATCCCATGACATGGAACGGCAACTTCACCTTTGTCGGGACCAACGACCTCGCCCTCATCGACCCCACAGGCAATGGAAACATCACCATGCCGAATGACGTCACCGTGACTGTTAGCACTGCCGGCAGCACGTTGAAGAGCGCTTCTAACTTCGGCCTAACCACCGCCAAGCTCACCAAGAGCGGTCCCGGCACCTTGTTCATTGGCTCCAACGGCGGCTTCGGTGTCAACGGCGGCTTGGTCATTAACGAAGGGGTCTTTGCCGGCACTGCCACCGGTGGTCAGGCCGACGGCACGTTCTCTGGCCCAGTTTCGTTAGGTGACACAACGCCCGGCAATTCCCATGGGGCAATTTTGGATATGGCTGTCGGCCAATTTCATGGCGCGCCGATCACAGCGCGTGCCGGAACCAGTGGTATCTTGGCGATTTTGGGTGAAGGTTCGCCGACGCTGTACGGGCCGATGGTGTTGAACAATGCCCTGACGCTGAGTGCGCCGAGCGGCACGCTCAGTCACTACGGCGTGATCAGTGGGGGCAGCAATCTCATCATTGGCAACACGGGCACCTTTGTGGTTTACGGCATCACCAAATCCCTCACCCATGCGGGGACGGTGAAGCTCTATAACCGCAATACCTACAGTGGCAACACCGTCGTGAACTCCGGCACACTGGCACTCGGTGCCCTTGGCACGATCGACAGCTCGCCGATCGTTAGCATCGCTGCGGGCGCGACGTTTGATGTGTCCGCAGTGCCCACTCCCTACACTCTGGGTGGCAGCAGCGCCCTGAGCGCCAAGGGCACCGGCACCGCAGCCGGCACCTACGCTCGAATCGTCGGCCCCTCCGGCGGTGTCGTGAGCCTTGGCGCGCAGCCGATCAGCCTGACCTTCACGCCGACGAGTGCCAGCGGGGATACGACGCACCCGTCACTGTTGGTTTCACAAGGCAGCCTGACGCTGAATAACAACACGTTCACGGTCAACAACGCCGGTCCGGCCCTCGGAGTCGGGATTTACCGCTTGATTCAGGTGACCAACGCCACCGTCAACCAGAATGGCAGCCCGTCCTATCCAGTAACAGTGACCGGCAACGGACTCACAACCCATTCGGTGGCCACCATTTCGGTGAGCTCCGGCAACGTGATCCTGTCCGTGATCACCCAATCGGTCACCAGCTTCAGCGGACTGACCCTGAGCCAGACGATCCAACAAGGGACCGGCAGTGTGACCTTGGGCGGGACGATTAGCGCGGCGGGCTCATTGTATCCGGCGGATGGCGAAACCATCCACGTCACCATCAACGGCGTAACTCAGGACACCACCACCAGCGGCGGCACGTTTTCGGTGAGCTTCCCGATTGCGACGTTGGTGGGCAGCGCGACGCCCTACACGATCACCTACGGTTACCCTGGCGACGCCACTCTAACCAGTGCAACGGATGCGAGCACTGGGCTAACGATCACCAACCAGACGGTGCCAACGATCAGCACATGGCCGAGCGCCACCAGCATCACCTACGGCGAGAATCTTGCGAGCTCGACGATCCACAGTGATGGCAGCGCATCGGTGCCAGGCACCTTCACGTTCACGACGCTGTCCACCACGCCAACCGGGGCCGGCAGCTACGCAGCCTCCGGCACGTTCACCCCTAGCAACCCGGCGCTTTACAGCACCGTGGTGGTGCCCGGTGCCGTCATCTTGACCGTCAACCAAAAGGAACTGACGCTCAGCTCGGCGGCAGTCGCGCCCAAAGCCTACAACGGCAACAGCGCCGCCACCATCACCGGCACACTCAACGGCGTGCTACCGAGCGATGCGGGCCTGGTCACCTTGGTGGGCAGCGGATCGTTTGACAACGGCGGGGCCATCAGCAGTGGCATCTCCGTGACGCCTAGCTGCACGCTTGGCGGCACGAAGGCGGCTGATTATTACCTGACGCTTCCGGGCGGCCTCTCGGGTGACGTCACCCAGGCGATCCTCACGGTGAAGGCAAATAGCGTCGGTCGTCCGGCTGGTGTTGAAAACCCCGCGTTCACATACACGGTGAGCGGATACCAAAATGGCGACAATGCGAGCACGGTGGGCCTAAGCGGCGTGCCGGACTTGTACACCACAGCGGACGCATCATCGCCGGAGGGGTCCTATCCGATCACCTGCACGCCAGGCAGCATGACCATTTCCAGCTCAAACTACGCGCTGGCGTTTGTCGATGGCGTCTTGCAAGTGCTCAGTGCCAGGACTTGGGCCAAAGGCAATGGGATCTGGGACGTTCAAACGAGTGTCAACTGGACCTCGGCAAGCGGCCCGGCTACCTACGTGGATGGCGGCGAGGTGCTCTTTCCGGACCCCACGGGCTTTGGCTTTGGCCCCTTCACGGTGACGCTCAATACGAATGTCAATCCGTACAGCGTGACGGTCAACAATCCGACCAAGGATTACACGCTTTCGGGCACTGGAGCTATCAGCGGCACGGCCGGCGTGACCAAGAGTGGTGCCGGCGTCCTCACGCTGGCGGCCGCCAACACCTACAGCGGCGGCACGCTCGTCAATTCCGGCTCCCTGTCGGTGGCTAACCAAAACGCCTTGGGCAGCGGTGCGCTGACCTTGGCCGCTGGTGCCACCCTCCAGCAGACGGTTTTTGAAGGCAACTCGGCCGGTGGTGCCCTGCCCAATGCAGTGGTTCTCAGCGGTGGCAATGCGACGATGAACATCAACTTCGGTGCGGCCAAGGACCTCTGGTTCACCCAGTCGGTCTCGGGCCCCGGTGGCATGATCGTCCAGTCGGGTGACGGCATCCGTGCCGTGACGCTGACCGGTGCCAAGACATTTGAAGGCGGTGTGACCCTCAAGGACGGCAACCGCTTGCAAATCAACAACGTCGGCTCACTGGGCAGCGGCACCTTCAGCCTCGGCAATGCCACAGGCGGTACGTTGGTTCTGTTGGCCAATCTGGCAGGCAGCCCGCTGCCCAACACGGTTGATCTGGCGTCTGGTGGCACCTTGAAAGTGGATACCACGTCCGGTGGCCTGAACTTCGCCGGCACCATTGAGAATACGGGAAGCCTGACCAAAACCGGCAGCAACCCGCTGATACTCTCCGGCACCAACACCTACAGCGGCAGCACCAAGATCGTCAGTGGCACCATTCAAATCAGTGCCGACGCCAATCTGGGAGCCAGTACCCTCGTCGGCGGCGGTGGCTTCATCGATGCCGGTGCCAATTCCTTGAGCCTCAATCAAAAAATGACCGGCTCCAACGTGATATCGGTGAACGCTCCCGGCGATGTGTCGGTGACCGGGGACCTGACCGAGGCCGGCCTAGCCAAAGCCGGCTCCGGCACGCTCACGCTCGGCAGTGGTGTGACCGCACACCTCGCCGATTTCCTCGATGCCACCGGCACACTCAACCTGAGCAACCCGTTGGCCATCAGCCATGCCCTGTATCTCGGCAACGTCCGCCTCGCCCTCAGCGGCGGCTCGTCGTTCTCGCTGAGCGGTGCCAATGTGCTCGCTCCGGCCGCCGGCAGCTTGAATGTCATCACCGCCTCCAGCGGCACCGTGACCCTCACGCCACCAGCAGCAGCGGCCACCGGCGGCACCATCGGCACCGGAACCTTGACCAACGCCTCCTTCGATCCAGGCACCGGCGTGGCCAGCGTGACAGCCACGGCCGGCGGTAACCCCCAAACCGACGATCACGTCTGGCAATACATCACCCTGCCCACCGGCGACTTCGATCTGAAAGTACGCGTCGTCACGGGTGCCTCCGGATGGCAACGGGCCGGCCTGATGATCCGCGATAGCCTCGCCAAGGCAGCCAATTACTCAGCCGTGTGGTCCACCGGCGGTGCCACTTGTGCCGCCACCGGCATCACCGGCACCACTGGCAACACCACCTATCGCGAGGACCTCGCCCACGCCGCTTGGATGAGAATCAAGAAGGTGGGCCTGACGGTCACCAGTTTGTACAGCTCCGACGGGTGGCTTTACAACGAGGCGTACACCAGGACCTACGCGGCTTGGGGTGCCACCACCTACATCGGCTTAGACGTCAATTACGGGTCGTTCACAGCCACCTTCGACAACATCAGCTTCCTCGGAAGCGGCACCATGCCGGACTGGAGCACAACCAATCTGGCAATCAACACCGGAGCCGTGATGAACCTCAATTACCCGGGTAGCACAAACATCGCCGAGCTGTCATTCGATGGCGCGGTCCAGGCACTCGGTACTTGGGGCTCTAGCAGCTCCGGCGCGACCCATCAAGATGACTCCCGCTTCGTCGGCCCAGGCACCGTCACCGTCACCACCGCCCTGTCCGACTTCGACGTATGGGCGGCCGGCTACAACCTCAGCGGCGGTCGCACGGGCGACGACGACGGCGACGGCTTGAGCAACTTCGCCGAGTACGCCTTCGGCCTCAACCCCGAATCCGCCGCCTCCGTCAACCCGATCACCCAACCGATCGACAAGAGCAGCGGTCTGTTCAAATACACCCGCCGGGCCACCCCGGCGACCACCGGCCTAACCTACAGCTACGAGTGGACGACCACACTCAATGGCGACTGGCAGGCATTCACCCCGGCGGTGGACTCAACCTCCAACAATGCGACTCCGGTCGAGGAGGTCACCGTGCAAGTGCCAGCCGCCTTGCTAGCCAATCCCAGGTTGTTCCTGCGCGTCAAAGCTCAGTAAGGGCCGCCTGAAACAAAAATAGCCAAAGGCCGGGGGTACCAACTCCCGGTCTTTTCTTCCATTGTCCCAGTGGCAGAAGGTGTTGCGGGGGATGCCCACGCCATGGCGGACCTTGAAAATGCCTTGAGTGCGGTAATGCGGCCGGTGGTGGCAGTATTTGGCTTCCATCACATGGGCCACCAGGCGGTAGGTGGCACCCGGCCCGAGGGACGGAGGGGCGGGCGGCTTGATAGGCACCGCGTCGAGTTGGTCGATGGCGACATGCACAACGCGCACGGTGCGATCAATGAAAATGATGGAGGGTTGATGAACACGAAGACAGCGCCGCCGCGTGGATCGTCGCCGAGGCGGGTGACCACTTCGGCGTGAAGTCCGTCGAATGATTGGCGCATGTCGCAGGGTTCCAGCGCGAGGAACGCGCAGGCTGCCGGAGAGTGTCAGCATGGGCGGCGCAGGGTGGATAGAACTTGGGGATTTCGGGTGGGCGGGGACGCCCACACTCCTTGAAGGGACCATGAAACCTATCTTCCTTTGCGGCTTTGCGCCTTTGCGCCTTTGCGCGAGGTAATCTTTACACCACGGTGCCTCGGACAGCCGTTACCTCACTGCCAATCCATTCACTCTGGTTATACATGGGCGGCCCATACGCCGCCATTGCATGGAGTGCGGCGGGAAGGGGGCGGTGCCCGCCACGCCGCTTTGGCTCAACCGGCAGGGCATCGGCGGTTATAGACATGCCGTTTCAAGGCGACAGCTGTTCCAGCGCGATCCCGAGCTTGACTGAGGGGGCGGGATCCGCCTCAATGCGACCGTTAGCCGAGCGATTTCCAGCAAGCAGATGATAGAACAAAGTTGCAACCTAGGGGCCCGCCTCTGGATCCATGTCCTTGGACTGTTGCTGTGGGCCGCTGGGGCATGCGGCGCGGCAACTCCGCCAAGCATGCATCTGTTCGACGCGCGGCCAATGAAGAATTGGGACCTGAGCCAGCCGCAAAAAGCCGCTGAGGTGTGGGACACGATGCACGTGCTGACGGCTCTGCAAGGCATCGTCAACCGCGATGCTCCGCAGTTGTATCTTCTTTATTGCGCCGAATTCGGTGTGGAGACCGACCAATTCTGGCTCGATTGGTTGCGTGGTGAAGACGGCTGGTTGCGCCAAACCCAAATCGTCCCGATCGCATCCCTCGAGCAGGCCGTGGGGATTTTCCGCCATCAAATCAAAGGTCTGGTGGTTTACGACCCCGCCGTGGCAGCCACCGCATGCCTGGCATCCACCGCCGCGGGTTGCGAGGACTTGCTGCCCGTGCGCTTCAACGCGAATAACGGCTCGATATATGAGTTGCTCACCAAGCGTCTGGGTTTGCCTGTCCGCTTATGGCTGGTCAATCCCGATGGGACTGCAAAGTTCACGGGCCGAGGCAACCTCCCTGATTCCATCGAGCCCAGTTCGGGCAGCGCCAAAGTGGACGCCTACCGCTGGGGCTTGCACCGCTTCATGGACTCCGGTAACTGCGATGCCCGCTTCGCCGCGTATTACCTCGATTCCTTCTGGCTGCAGCGCCCCCGCAATGGTCCACCGGATTTGCACACGCTCACCAACCATGATTATTTCATCGCCAAGCGTGCCTTCTTTTTTGACCTGTCGCCGTGGGCTGACGAAGCGCCGGTGGACGACCCCCAACAAGCCCTTGGCTTGGACCGCCAAACGCTGCTGCAGATATTGCAAGCGCTGCAACGTCGCATACCTAACAACATCATCAAGATCGGCGGATTCCCGCCCTGGCCGTACAAATACACCACCCACGGCGGAGCCGGCAAACACGAGGGCGTGCCCACCGAGTGGGAGTTTACCCGCCTCATCTCGCAGTTCAATGCCTATCACGAAGCCGACGCCGCCAGCCCAGGCGCCATGGCCAATGCCTCGGTCTTTTGCCACTACCCGCTGCAGGCCCGCTACCCGCAACCCAACCCGAAACCCACCCGCCAAGCATGGCAAGCCGCCGCTCTCGTCAACCCCGCCGGCAAGCTCGCAGCTAGATTGTTCGTCGGCCACTACGTCGGCGATTACGATTCACCCTCATGGCTGTACAAGGCCATCCCGGCGTTTTTCAACGAGCCCCGGCGCGGACGCGTGCCTCTGAGCTGGGCATTCAATCCCAATCTGGCCGATCGTGCGCCGCAAGTGCTCGCCTACGCCTACCGCCATGCCACACCTAACGACTTTTTCATCGCCGGGGATTCGGGAGCCGGCTATCTCAATCCGCGCGGCCTCTCGCAGCGTCCTGACTCGCAGCTACCCTCTGGACTGGAGTGTTGGGCGGCCCATTGCGCCGCCTCATTCCGCCGCTGGGACATGACCATCACCGGATTCGTGCTCGACGGCGCGAGCGGGGCATCCACCGATCGGGAATTCGCCGCCTACCGCAGCTTTAGTCCCGATGGCTGCGGCACGAGTTTCGAACCGGCACCACGCATCATCCGCGGCGTGCCAACCTGTCCCGAGCGCGACCTGCCGGATTCGCCGGAGGCCGCAGCAGCAGTCATTGCCGACCTCGCCAGCGGCGTCACGACCGAGGCACGTTTCCTGTGGGCACGCAGCATTCTCAAGCCACCGTCATGGTATGAGCAAGTCTCGCAGATCTTGCGCGACAAGCATCCGCAGGCAGCGGTAGCCGTCGTCGATCCCTACACGTTTTTCGGCTTAATCCAGCTCCAATACGACGCTGTGCCGCCCAGGCCGTGAGCCATACACGTTGAAAATATCTGATATTCCTACCCGTCGTTGCCCGATTCCTTTTACTCTCGGATGACCCAGTCATTACGAATCTGCCGCCGGTCATCGGTGGATTTGGACGGGCAGAGAATCAGACACCCCCGAACAAACCAAAATTCAGAAGATATACCACTTGCCAAAATGAGTTTGCAAATGTGCGAATGATCCAAATGAAAATGACAAATTCACGATTAGATAGCTTCATCGACAAAGTAAGAATAAACGTCTATAGTTTTGTTTGTGTTTCAGTCGTGGTCTGCCTTGTGTTGGCAAATCATGAAGGCTTTGCACAACTCGGTATTGTGGTTGTGGTACTAGGGTCAGCATGCAATGTCTTTAATCAAAACACAAGATACCACCGCCTCAAAAATGCCATAGAGGAAAGAGGTTTTGATGAGAAATTATGTGCCGAATTTATGAGAAAGCCATGTGGAAGAAATGTCGTAAAAACCGTATTGAAAAGAACTGGGCATTTTGATAGGTATCCTCATCTTCAAAAAAAATTCCCGCTGAAATCCTTCATATAGTTCGAAAGAAAACTTGTCACCTGAACATTGATGGGTTAAGTCCCGACCAGGGGTGGGTTACAACAACTATTGATGAGAACACGCTTAGTAAGCATGTTTTGAATCAGGGAATAGCCAGCCTTGGTCCTACCGCTCTAGGACCAGAATTTGCGTCGGCTTGCCTGAACCATCCATCACCACCAGCAGCGGCAATCCACGGGCCGATTTGAGGAGGTCTTTCTGCTCCTGAGTGGCCCCCGAAGGAGATAGCAGTGGCTTGGAAATGGCTTCTTCCATTGTCTGGACCATGACGAAGTTTCTTGGTCCGGCGAGGGCCGACTGCTGGATGACGTTCTGCGGAAGGTCACCTCCCTTTGGAACAGAACGAATCAAAGGGAAGGTTTGCCAGCAGCACACGCCCAGAAGCGCGACGAGTGCGGCCTGCGCCATCCGGCGGCGATGCCGGGCGCGAAACTCCCGGGCGGCTTGTGCCGCCATCGTGGGCAGGTGTGCGGCATCGTCCGTGAGCATTTCTCGGATTGGATCGGAAGGGTCAGAGTTCGGTTTCATTGGATGTGGAGGATGATTTCTCGCAGGCGTTCGCGCAGACGAGCGAGGCGGTTTTCGATGGCTTTGGGGGTTATGCCGAGGTCCGCAGCCAATTCCTGTGTGGACCAGCCATCGCAGTATTTGCGGCGCACCAGGGCGGCTTCGTCGCCGGGAAGTTTGCCCAACGCCTCCTCGACGAGGGCGGAAGCGGGTTGGGCGGCGGCAGGCCACTGCGCGTCCTCGGGGGCCTGGGCCGCACGCCAGTGGGCTAACTTTTCCAGCAGGGCCAGGCGGCGCGAGGCGTTGCGCCCATGGTCCACCGCCGCGCAGCGCACCACGCAACAAAGCCAGTTCCAAAAGTCCCCTTCGGCGGCGAAAGGGCGGACGTGACGCGCCACCCGCAAGTAGCCCTGCTGCACGATCTCACTGGCGTTCGATGGATTGCCCGTGCGCTGAGAGGCATAGCGTAAGAGCGGCAAATAGTAGCGCTGGTGAAACCACCGCCACGCCTCCTCATCGCCTTGGGCCAGGCGGCGTGTTCAGCCTGTGAGCGCAGGCTCGACACGGCCATCGTTGATGCCGCTGTCCATGGTCATCAGGAGATCAGACTCCGGCGCAATGGTAGAATCATTTCCCACTGTTGGCTTCTTTGACCGGCTCCGCAGCGGTTTGCTCCGCAGCCTTGATGAGGCTTTCAAGTCCGGAGATGCCCTCTTCGGTCCCGACCAGCACGACGACTCGTTGCTCCTTAAGCGGCAGGATTTGGGCGCTCATGAGCGGCATCGAGTTCTCAAGCTTCTCCAAATAGGCGAAGGTATCCGCCACTTGCCTCTGCACTGTTTCGGCTTCTTTGAGGAAACGCGAAAGCGTGTCCTCGTTCGCGAAGAGATGCGGGGCCGCCACGGCGCGCATCTTGACCTTTTGGGACAAGGCCTCCTGGGAGGGCCGGGCAACCCGCCAGATGTTCCCGGGCAGGCCGGCATTGCGCTCCACCACTTCGACGGTGAGCGCGCCTTGACTGAGGAAAGCGATGGATCGCGCCAGTTCGGTCAACGTCATATCGCGCATCTGAAACGCACGCAAATTCACCCCTTCAGCCGAAGCGGTGATGAGGAAGTTGTCGTTGGTAAAGGCATTCATCCAGACTCGCTTCAAGGCGCTCACGGACCCGCCCTCGAAATTCATGCTGTAAAGGTTGCCACTCTTTTCGCTGCCCACCGACCAGGCTTTGGCAGGCGGCTGCTCCTCCGCTTGGGCGTGGAAGGTGGGGACGAGGATCAGCGCGGCCAGCAGAGCCGCGCACCTTGTTTTCAACCCGCAGGAATCGCCGCTCCAAGAAGAGCCAGCCATGGTGTTCCGTTGCATATTCATAGGGTGTTTCCAGTATTCGTTTTTTGTTTTGTTTTTTCAACGTTCGCCAATCGCAGGCTCTCTGTGATTGCGTTCACAAGGTAAACGTCTGCCACGCGGATCACCCCTCGAAAAAGTGGAATTTTCTGCAAATCAGCCTAGCCATGCGTCAGAACTTCAGAGAACGCGGTTGACTCAATGGAACCAGTCCTCCTGAGTAACTGTAAATATTCGGTGCCCCTGCGGAGAAAAGTTTGGGCTGGGGTCATTTTGTGCGGGACACGGGGGATTTTCCCTGCTAACAAGGGCTCGGAATGCCGAAGCCCCTG
>CAIQXC010000450.1 GCA_903875675.1 Akkermansiaceae bacterium | reverse complement strand
CCCTGTGAGCGCCGATGTGAATGAAAAGACGCTTGTCGAATAGGCGGGTTCATTGGCGGCTCAGGGTCATCGGCGGTCATAGACACGCCTCTATCAAGGCGGCAGATATTCTTGCTCGGCTCATGAGCCTACCCGTAATTTTCAGTGAATTGAACTGGCTCGACCCAGTGGCTATCTTGAGGTCGAACGCTGAGTTCTGAGGTTCTTATGGATGGACGAGTCTGAAGAACAGTTTGCCTGTGGGGTTGGAAACGGAGACTTGGTTTTGTGAGCCACTGGTTGTCACTTGCCGCGCGGATGTCACCCAACTTGCGGGGCTCAAGTCCGGGCTTTCCTGCAAGATCCAGCCGGTTGCGGAGACGGGCCAGGCCAGACCCAATGTGCCGGGCGAAGTGTTGATGATACCGACGACGGGGACGAAGTTGGCGACGAGCGTGTGGTCGGCGGCGGCCGTGAAGCTATAACTCGCCCTGTAGCTCATGACGGTGCCGCCTTCGGTCCAGTTGGTGAACTGATAGCCAGACGCCGGGGTGGCGATCAACGTGACGGCACCGCCCGTGGCGTAGTTGCCGGAACCGGTCACCGTTCCGCCTGGCGCGAACGAAGATGTCGCGGCCACGGTGAAGCCGACCGCGAAGTTGGCGAGCAAATTGCGCTGGGCGAGCAGGGTAAAGGCATAACTCGGGGATGTGCTAACGGTCGTGCCGGCTTCGGTCCAATTCAGAAAGATGAAGCCCGGTTTGGCTGCTGCGGTAGCTGTGACGTTGGTGCCGCTCACAAAAGTGCCGGCACCGGTTACGGTGCCCATCGAAGCCGATGAGCTGCTGACTGCAAGTTGATAGGTCGGCAGGAAATTTGCTACCAGGGTTCGGTTGCCGGTGGCGGGAAACGAATACGGCGTGACCGTGCTCACCACCACGCCATTCTCGGTCCAGTTGACGAACTGGTAGCCCGAAGCTGTGGTTTTGACCCGTGCCTGGGCGGTATCACCGACCTTGTAGGAACTGCTGTCCATCTCGGTTGTGCCGGCATTGCTCGGTGACGCAGTGGCGGTGATCGACCATGAGATCGTGAAGCTGGCCACCAGTGTGCGATTCGCCGTTGCGGTGAATGTATAACTCGCCGCCGTGCTCACCGTGGTGCCGCCCTCTTTCCAGTTGGAGAATTTGTAACCTGAGGCTGGTCTGGCCACGACGGTGACGCTGGATCCATCGGCATACACTCCGGCACCTGTTGTGGTTCCGCTGGCGGCGGGCGTGACGCTGGTGGCAATCGTTCGCAGGGTGACTCCGGTTGGGGAGAAATTGGCCACCAGCGTTCGGGCAGCGGCGATGTTGAATGCATAACTCGCGGAGCTGCTCACCTGGGCGCCGCCTTCTGTCCAGTTGACAAAGTTATATCCCGCGTTTGGCGTGGCGACCACGGTCACGCTGCTGCCGCTGGCATAGCTGCCACCGCCGCTGGTAGAGCCGCCGACGAGTGGAGCCGAACTGGTGCCGACGATGTAGGTCGGGGTCACCGTGAAATTGGCCACCAAAGGCACGTCCGCACTTGCAGTAAACGTATAACTTGCCGCAGCGCTCACTGGCACGCCGCCATCGGTCCAGTTAGTGAATGTGTAGCCCGCGTTTGGCGTGGCGACCACGGTGACGCTGCTGCCGTCGTTAGCCAGGCCATCGCCAGTTGTCGTGCCGCCATCGACCGGTGTCGCGCTGGTGGTGATGTTCCATTGCACGACCGCCGGCACGAAATTGGCGACCAGTGAATGGTTCACGTTCATGGCGAGCGTGTAGTTTGGGTCGCTGCTCACCACGACGCTATTGTCCGTCCAATTGAGGAACGTAAAGCCGGGTGCTGGGGTGGCGGTGGCCGTGGCGTTGGCACCGATATCATACGAACCATCGCCAGTGGTTGTGCCGCTTCCGATGGGGGACTCGGCCGTGTCTAGCAAGCTTGCGGGCGGCAGGTCGGCACCGGCGGCCGCGATGGTGAGGGTGTAGTTTTTCGCCACGTCGGGGTTGAGGCCGTCGGACGCGGTGATTTTGAAGGTGAAGGTGCCGCTGGCGATTGGCGTGCCGTCGAGCACGCCGGTGACTTCATTGAAGTTCATGCCTTGGGGCAGATCGCCGGTTCTCACGGCGGTGAACGGACGCGAGCCTTCCACCACGACCGTCCGGGCGGCGAAGGGTGTGTCGATCCGGCCATCGCCGCAATGGTCGATCAGCCCAACCGGTGCGGCGACATCCACGGCCGCCATTTGCGAACCGGTGAAATCGCCGACAACCAGAACGGTGGCCATATCGGTGGTCACCGTGACCCATTCATAGGTGCCCAGATCGAAATGATCGGCATACGTCACGCTGCCGGACCCATGAAGCCCGTCCGGCCCAACGAAGTCGCCCATGGCTTCGCCGGTTTCAGCATCGAGCGGACCCACGTATTTGTAAAACTCGTAGCGCCGCGTGATGACTTCATCCCTGCCGGGAAGGTTTTCGGCGGCCGCTACCAGTTGGTTCTTCGCGCCGCCAGCCGGTTGGACTGAACTCTTCTGCAAAATCCGCCACTCAACCTCCACCTCATCCTGTTCGCCGTTTTTCCAGTTCTTGCGCTCCGGGTGGTCTGGGTCGGCGGACACCAGTTCGCGCAGTTTCACTTCCTTGTTGTTGTGGCTGACGGTTTTGATTTCCTTCACCCAAATCGCCTTGCCAAACTCAAGCGGCGGTGGGACGGGCGGCGGCGGCGGCACAATCGCTGCCTGTACCGCCGGCACGGGATTGCCAACCACCGGCGGAAAATAGGTGAAGGTGGGTGTAGCGACCTGCACCGCACCGCCATGCACCAACACCCCGCCGCCATCGAGAAGCCAGTTATAGAGCACGGCCGAAGGTTGGACGCTATAACCGCAGCCAAAGTGCTCGCCGCCGAAATTGACCGCTGGGTTGGTGAACTGGTGCCCCTGGGTCGGTGGGATCGGGCCAGCCGGGATCGCCGTGTACGCGGCCCATGTGCCATCCGGGTTTTTCTTGCTCTCCCATCGAATCACCACCTTTGGATGGGCTGGCACCGAGTTGTCCTCGGAAATATTAGGCACCCCGTAGTGGTTGTAGTTGTAGGTATAGGTAACGTCGGTGCTGTGGCAATCGTCCAACTCGATCTCAAAGCCATGACATTCGGACCCAGTGTCATTGACGGTGTCGAAGTTGTTGACACTTCCGTAGGCGATGCTTGCCCGGACGGGTTGGGGCCAGAGGGAGAGGACGCAGAACGTCCCGAGGATGCACCACTTGGAGTTGAAGAGGTTTTTCATGGCGGATGGAATGCGGTATGATGTGAGTCTATGGTTTGGTTTCCGACTGGCCAACGGAGCTCGGGAAGCAGCGGCGCCAATTGGAATGCTTGACCCGTGCACTCGAAAATTACTCAACGCAAGGGATAATCCGAAAGATGACCATCATTCTTTGAGGTGGGCTTCCAGGATATGGCCGGCATTGACGGCCACCTCACTCGCTGGAGGACTGGGGCAAAAATTTCAGGCAAGGAATCTAAGAATTCATTAGGTTGCGGGTCCCCTCAATTGAAGAATATGAAACCTACCCTGATCGCATTATTGAGTACCGTCCTAGTCGCAGCCGCAGCCGATAACAACATGAAGGCATTTCCGCCAGCCGAAGACGGGATGACCCGCTACGTCCTGCAACTGCCGCCAGCGCCCGACGAAGGGGCCCTCAAAGTCGAGTTGATCCTCGGTAAAACGGTCAAGACCGACGGCGTCAACCACTCCTTTTTCGCGGGCAAGATCGAGGTTGTGTCGATTGAAGGCTGGGGGTTTGACCGCTATGTTCTCAAGCAACTTGGGCCGATGGCAGGCACCCTGATGGCCGCGGTTCCGGCCGCACCTGCGGTTGATCGATTTGTCACCCTCGGCGGCGATCCTTACCTTGTCCGCTACAATAGCCGCCTGCCGCTTGTGATTTACGTGCCCAAGGGTGTGGTGGCTCGCTATCGGATTTGGCACGCAGATCCTGAAGCAAAGCCCGTTCCAGAGGGCTGAGCCCGGGAATCTTTGGTTTCTCGAGGTCGAACCCTCAGCGGCTCCGCCCCTTCCCGCCGCACACCATGCAGTGGCCGCTCATGAGCCGCGCAGGTATGGAGGTGCGTGTGGCAAGCGAAGCGCGACACCGCTTTGGCTAGATGCCTGGCCTCACTGCGGCCTGCCAAAGCCCCGCTCTCTCACCGCGAATTCCGCGTTGCCCGGCATGGGAGATGCCGGTCGATGAGACTGTTAGAGTTTGTAGAACGGCTCCCATTCCTTGCGGGGTGGCGGGCCGACGAGCAGGGCGTTGGCGACTGGGTGGTTGGTGATTTGCTTGGAGGCGCGATCGAACTTGAGCTGGGCGTTGACGTGCTGGGCGATCACGCCTAACACCATAACCTGGCTCAGTGGGCCAGCCACGGCGAAGGACGAGCGGCAGGTTTCCTCGCCCTTGCAAGCGAGCAGGAAGTTAGCGAAATGATTCGAAGGGCTCTTGGGCACGACGGGCAGTTTGGAGGCCATGTCGTTAGCCTTGTCCTTTGGGATGATTTCGAGGGGGACGCCATGGGTGCCGCCCTTGAATGTGAGACCCTCGCCATAAATCACCTTGCCCTGCGCCATCGTCTTGGCCTTGGTATCGATTTTTCCCGTCGTGGGCGGCGGGATGTTAGGATCCACCACGGCATCGCCGAACTGATCGGGCAGGGGAGGCAGGTTTTTCACCCCGTCGTACCAAGTGAGGTCCAGGGCGGGCATCCCGTCGCGTTTGGGGAACTTGAAGCAAAGGGTCGATGCCTGGGGGAAGATGAAGTCGCTGGGTCCGTCGGCTTTGAGCGAGTTAATTTCCTCGGGCAGGCCGAGGTGGAGGAATTCGTGGGCGGTGTCGAAGATGTGGGCTCCCCAGTCGCCGAGCGCGCCGTTGCCAAAGTCAAACCACGAGCGCCAGTCGCCGTTGGTGTAGCCTTTGTGATAGGCGTGGGGTTGGGCGGTGCCCAGCCAGGTATCCCAGTCGAGGGAGGCGGGGACCGGTTGTTCGGGCAGGTAGCCGTTCACTTTCATGCCGTGCCATCTGCGCCCGCTGTTCATGAATGCCGTGATTTTGGTGACGTTTTTGATGATTCCAGCTTCGGTCCATGCCTTGAACTGGAAAAAGTTAGCCTCGGAGTGGCCCTGATTTCCCATTTGGGCAGCCACCTTGTACTTTTTCTCCGCCTGCATCATCAACTCCACTTCTTGGAACGTATGGGCCATCGGCTTTTCCACATACACATGCTTGCCCATCGACATTGCCAGCATCGCAATCGGGAAATGCGCAAAGTCGGGCACCCCGATGCTCACCGCATCAATGTCCTTCCCCATCTTATCAAGCATTTTGCGGAAATCCTGAAACCGCGGCACGTCAGGAAATTTTTTGAGGACATCGAGGGTGTGTGGAGCCCCCATATCCACGTCGCAGAGCGCGACGATGGTGCACAGGCCGGTGGCATGGAGGGCCAAGACATCATCCTTGCCGCGGTTGCCGATGCCACAGCAGGCGAGTCGCACTTTGTCGCCGGTCTTGCTCGGCGGCGACTGGGCAAACAGCGGCGAGGTGGCGGCCAGTGAGCCAGCGCCAGCGCCGAGCATGCCTTTGAGGAAGGTGCGACGCGGGAAGGGGAGGGGAGACGACGGTTGGTGCGGATTGGAATGCATGATTTTTTGAGTGTGGAGAGAGAGGGTGCAGGAACTCACACGAATGGGGCTGCGCCGAACAAACATGCAACTTTTACTGGCAAAATGGCAGCCGATTGTCAAAAAATTATTTAGACTTGGTAATTGGACATACCAGCTGCTAGCGTCGCGTTGCGTCAGGTGCAGGCAGGGAGTTGCGATTTCCTAACACCAGCGCCACCGCACGCCGGCCCTATCCTTTGATGCGCTTGGATGCGTCAAGGTGTAACCACCCACTGTCATGAAAGCGAAGAAAGTCCCCCAGACCCCGCAGGCCGCCCGCGAATCAGCACCCGCAACCCATCCGCCCGGCAGCGTGCCAGAGTCGCTTCCACCCGTGGCAGAACCCGTGGCGGGTTTTCCCATTGTGGGGATAGGTGCGTCGGCAGGCGGGCTGGGGGCTTTTGAGACATTTTTTTCCGGGATGCCGGCCACGGGTGATCCTGGGATGGCGTTTGTGCTGGTGCAGCATTTGGCGCCGGATCACAAGAGTATTCTCACTGAGTTGATACGCGGCTACACCCGGATGCAGGTGTTTGAGGTAGAGGATGGCATGAGAGTTTTGCCCAACTGCGCCTACATCATCCCGCCCAACTGCGACATGGCCTTCATCAATGGCACGCTCCAATTGATGGAACCTTCCGCCCCACGCGGCCAACGCATGCCCATCAACTTTTTCTTCCGCTCCCTCGCCCATGACCAGCATGAGCGCGCCATCTGCGTCGTGCTGTCAGGTACCGGTAGCGACGGCACCCTCGGCCTGCGTGCCATCAAGAGCGAAGGTGGCATGGTCATGGTCCAGAGCCCCTCCACCACCGAGTATGATGGCATGCCGCGCAGCGCCATCGCCACCGGCCTGGTGGACTTCGAGTTGCCGCCAGCCGAGATGCCCGCCCAGATCATCAACTACGTGAATCATGCCTTTAGCCGGCTGCTGCAACCCGCCGCCGCTTCCAGGGCCGCGAGCGCCTTGAATAAAATTTTCATTCTATTGCGCAATCAGATCGGGCACGACTTTTCGCTGTACAAGCCAAGCACGATTCACCGTCGCATTGAGCGGCGCATGGCCGTCCACCAGATTGAAACGATCGGGGGCTACGTCAGCTTCTTGCAGCAGACCCGGGCGGAGGTGGATGCGCTGTTTCGTGACCTTTTGATTAATGTGACAAGTTTTTTCCGAGATCCGGAGGCGTTCAAGGTGCTTGAAGATCAGGTCATCCCCAGGCTATTGGCCGGCAAGCCCCCGGGCGGCGTCCTGCGCGTCTGGTCAGCGGGCGGTTCCACTGGCGAGGAGGCGTACTCGATTGCCATTCTCATTGCCGAGCAAATTGAGGTGCTCAAGCAGAGTTACACCGTGCAGATATTTGCCACCGACATTGATCGCGAGGCAATCGCCTTGGCCCGGGCCGGGCGCTATCCGGCGGCCATTGCTGCCGACATTTCGCCGGAGCGCTTGGCACGGTTTTTCACTTCGGAAAACAATGGAAACACCTACCGGATCCACAAGAGCATCCGCGACATGCTGATCTTTTCCGAGCAGAACGTGATCAAAGACCCGCCGTTCTCGAAACTCGACCTGATCAGTTGCCGCAACCTGCTGATCTATTTGAGCGGCGAATTGCAGAAGAAAATCTTCCCCGTTTTCTACTACGCGCTCAATCCCGGCGCTTTCCTCTTCTTGGGCACCTCCGAGACGGTCGGTGAGACCATGGAAATGTTCGATCCGTTAGACCGAAAGGCCAAGATCTATCAGCGAAAGCCGGATTTCTCCGGCAGTTCCGGCATCGCGCTGGCACGCCTTTTGCCGGCCATGCCGGCGCTGCAGAGTGCGTACCCGCGGGCCGGTGCCAAGGCACCCACTGCGGAT
>CAIQXC010000449.1 GCA_903875675.1 Akkermansiaceae bacterium | reverse complement strand
TGCCATTCTCGGTCACCCAGCACGGAGAATAGCGGGTGCCGCGCCAAAACACCATTTGCACCGGCATTTCGTCGAACTTGACGACAATATCGGGATCCCCCGCCATTTGCCACAGCGCATCCCATTGCTCGTAATACTCCAGCTTGGCCGGATAGGCACCGAAGCGCTGCGTCCCTTTCGTTACATCTGGGAAATGGCGCGGCGGCAGGTTAGGCAGGGTAGGGGGCTTGACCGACGACCCCGATACCTGGATTTCATTTTCTGTGAGGACGCGGTCGTGGATCGTGAGTTCATCCAACAGGCCGTCGAGCGACCACCAGGAGGGGAATGTTGCCCAGTCTCTAACGCGGTGCTCGGGGACCATTTTATCGTGGTTTCGGCCGACTAACAAATCTATATCTTTGGCGAAGGAGATGGCTTTTTCGATAGGCAAGGCACCGGCGGGCTGGCCGTCGAGGAACAAGCGCACTCCGAAATGAGGGTCATAGACCGCCGCCAGATGATGCCAAGTTTTGAGCTTGAGAACCGGCTTGCTCAGGCAGGATGTCCATTTGTAGTCGGCGGCGAGTTGCAGGCCGAAGTGCCCGGTGCCATCGAAGCCAAACGAATACCCGCGGGTGTCGCCGTCGCGCTGGGCAAGAATGGGCGTCCAATTCCAAGAGTAGGCGGCCAGCGCCACCCATGCCTGCAGGGTGAAACCGTGGGGCAGCAGTGGGGCTTGGTCGGCCTTGCGGCGCAGCAAGGTGGTGAAGCCGTCGAAGCGCAGGCAGCCACCGAGCACGCCCTCTGGCAGGAATTTGGAATGGCCTTCGAGGGTGTCGGTGATGTCGCTGGCTGAATCCAAGGGGCTCTGGGCATCAAAGGACCAGCGTGCCACGGGTTTGTCGGCGGCCTGGGCTTGAGCCATGATGGCAGGAAACAACAGCAGTCCGGCGCAGCCGAGCCTCAGGGGTTTCAAAAGGTCAAAACGGGTCATGGTCTGGCAGATACCTGGTGCTGGCCGGCAATCTGTCGCAGCCGGTGCGTTGCGCCCGAGTTTTCTTCTCACTTGCACGACACTTGGCATGGGGCGTGCCGCATTTTCACCGGGCGAGAAAAATTGGTTCTCGCCTGGGAATGGATGGAGGGCTTTGATCGGTGCGGCCGGGCATCCACGTCGGCGCTGAAAATATCAATGAAAATCAAATCGGCCACCTTCCAACTCAGTGCGGCGGACATTGGCGCTTGTCCAGCTTGGGCGTGGCGTGAATTCGCCTTTGTCGGCCGTTCCAATGTTGGCAAGTCATCGCTCATCAACATGCTTTGCGGCAAAGCCAATCTGGCCAAGGTGTCGGCACTGCCCGGCAAAACCCAGTTGGTCAATTTTTTTCTGATGAACGAAGCTTGGTGCTTGGTGGACTTGCCGGGTTACGGGTTTGCGCAGGTGACGAAGGATCGGAAATATGATTTCAGCACACTCATCAAAGAGTACTTGGAGCAACGGACGAATCTAGCCGGGGTGTTTGTGTTGATCGATTCGCGCCTGCCTCCACAGCGCATCGATCTGGATTTCCTCGGCTGGCTGGAAGGCTGTCGCGTGCCCTTCGCCTTGGTTTTCACCAAGGCTGATAAATTGAAACCCGCCAAGCTCCAGGCAAATATCGAGTTGTTTCAAGAGGCGGCTGGCCCATGGCTCGGGGCAGCTCCGGAGTTGCTTTTTTCCTCATCCAAAACCGGTGCCGGGCGCATCGGTATTCTTAAGTCGATCGATCGGGTGCTGCTGCTTGCCTGATTAGGGAACCCAGGGCGATGGCACTGCCGTGGTCATTGGGCAGCGTGACGCCGCTGCTC
>CAIQXC010000448.1 GCA_903875675.1 Akkermansiaceae bacterium | reverse complement strand
GCCAAACCCGGCATCCACCGCTGCGAATGGCCTCACGCCGCCGACCGGGCACGCCGCCCTGCTGACCCTCCGCTACGGGCTGGTTCCTGCGGATCGCCAGGCGCGCGTTTTTGCGTTCATCCAAAAGCAGCTTGCCGCCGAAAATCCAGATCCCTACACCTGCGCGTTCTATCTGGAAACCCTCTATCAGCAGGACACCGCCGAAATGGATCGGGCCGCCTTGAAAGCCATCGGCGAGCGTTGGACACACATGACTCGCTACGAAACCGGAACCACCAGCGAAGGCTGGCACGGTGGCTCGTTTATCCACGAGTCAGGCGGGCATCCGGCCTACTTCCTCAGCAGCTACGTCCTCGGTGTGCGCACCGATGGACCGCGCGAGGCCCGGCGGCTCCTGATCGATCCCCGCTTGGGCGACCTCGCACTCGCCGAAGGAACCACGCTCACAGAGTTCGGCCCGGTCACCGTTCGTTGGCAGCGGGACGCCAAACAGACGCTGAGTTTCGACATCCTCAACGCCACCACGGTGCCGGCACTGCTCACGCTGCGCCTGCCCGCCAAGGAGGCTTCGTTGACCCTCGATAATGTCGAGGTGCTCCGCCAAGGGACCCCTGCGATAGCCGGCGTGACCGTGCAAAACGGCCGAATCCTTTTGCCACTGCCCTCCGGCAAACATGCGGGCCGCTTCGAATAGCCTGTTCTGTCAATCCACAGGTCCGGGGCGGATGATATGGGGAGCGGTCTTGATGCGCGGACGGACGGACAGCCAATCGATTCCCGGGAAGACCGGGTCGTCGATCTGCCGGACCTCCTCATCGCCCATGTACGGGCACATCGCATCCACCCAGGCGAGCAGCTTCTGGCGGCTGATTTCGTCCACTTTGACGTCGAAATGCTTGCCGCTTGAAACCAGTTCGACGAGGCGGCTCTTGTAGGATAGCTTGGTCATCGGCGGCGGCGTGCGATAGGCTTGCGGATCGCGTTGATCGTATCCTTCCACCATCAGCATGTCGGCAATGCCGAAACCCGGCGGCGGATTGACGGGTAGATGATAGGGAGCGTTCCACGTCGGATTGCCGGTAAAGAGCCAATACGTCTGGTCCCAACCCAGGTTGCCCGGCTTGAATGTTAGATCAACCTTGGCTTTTGCCTTGGCGTCCTTCTGATGGCAATCGACGCAGTAGCGGTCGAGCAATGGCCTCACATACCTGGCATAGCTCACCGTGTCCTTGCCCCATGGCGGCGGGGTGATGGCGACCGGCTCACGGGTCAGCGCCATGGGTGGCGGACCTTTCATTGGGGGCGCGCTGCCGCTCACCTCGTGGCAGCCGATGCAACCGCGGCGCTCGCCCGGCATCACGCTGGTGAAGCTGCGCATCGTCTGCAAGGCGCGGTATTCCCCGTCCAACAATTGGAAATGCAGCGGCACACCCGCCGGTGCCTTGAACGACACCGAGCCGTCCGCAAGGATGGGCACGGTGCCGAGCACGCGTTTGACACCATCCGACTGGACACCGGAGACGACCGGGCCAGTGGACAGGTAGGGCCGGTGATCCCAATACGTGTAGGTCTTGGGATCGACGGTTAGAATCCGCAGGAACCTGGCCTTGCCGACCAGTTCGCCGGGCACGCCCTGATAGACGCTGTAGCTGAACAACACGCCCTCCTGCGGGGTGAGGCGCTCCGCAGGTGCGGGCCACTTGACCACATCGGGAATCAACGGCGGCATCGGCCGCGCTTTCACCGGGATGGCGTGGAAGATGTTACTATTCCCTTCGTAGATCAACTCGCGGTTGCCATCGAAATCCATCAGATAGAGCATGAATTTCCCGCCCCGGTTTGCCGAGACGAGGAAATCCTTTTCGCTGAGCGGGTAGGGCGAATCATACGCGCTGTATGCGCCGCTGGGATGGTATTGCGGCGACTCGATGGGATCCAGGGGTCCGTTGCCCACCTCGGGCCATTCGACATCGGCGGTGACCTTGGTGAGGCCATCGGGGAAATTGGAACCTTTGAGCGGATCAATGATGCCCACCGAGCCCGCGAACCAGTTGTGATGGGCGCTGCCGGTGAACATGACGCGCTGGCTGCCGGGAATGCTTCGCGCGTCCTTCATCACATCGGGCCACACGCTCTGGTTGCCCCAGAACATGCTGTTTTGGGTGCCGTCCGGATTAACTGTCCATAGCTTCTGCGCCCGCCACAGCGGTTTGTCGGTGTATTCCCAGCGCGTATAGATGACCCTGCCGTCGTTCATCACGGAGGGCAGGTAATCGGGTTCATTGTTAGACGAGATGAGGTAGATGTTCTTGCCGTCGTTGTCGCAACGGGTGAGCACGAAGGCGTTGGTGGGCGGCATGCAGCGCACGTAGGTGTTGCCGCGGGTGCTGCTGAAGAGGATGTGTTTGCCGTCCGGCAGATAGACCGGGTCGAGGTCGTCATACGGGCCGGAGGTGAGTTGGCGCAGGCCTTTGCCATCCACGCCGATTTCGTAGATATGGAATGATTTCTCGTTGTGCGGATGGAAGCAGAAGAGAATTTTTTTGCCGTCGAATGAAACATCGGGACGCCAGAACGCACCGTGCAATGGCAGTTGTGGCATCAACTGCTTCAGCTCGCCAGCCGGTGAAAGGCCGCGCAATACTAACAGCCTCGCCCCCGGCACGGCCATATAACCCAAGCGGTGGCGGGTTTCGTGCGTCCATTCGGAGCCCTGCGGAAAAGGCATGTCCACAAACAGCAGCGAATCGAAATCCACCGCGGGATTCTTCAGCATGATGCGGCGCTTGATTTCCCTGACCCGGAAATACAGCGCCTCGTCCGGCTGTTGGAGTTTTGCCACCTGGGGTTCGAGTTCGGTGAGTTCTAGGAGTTCGACGGCGCAGTCCGCCTTGATTCTGGCGGCGATCTGGCGGGCCCAGCCGATTTCCGCCTTGATCCGCGCCGGGGCCGCAGTCCCGCCGGCCTGATAGAGCCAATCGTGCTCCAACACGTTGCGGGCCTCTGCGGTGGTGAGCGTGCGGGTTTCCGGGGTGGACGGTTCCAGCCACGGTGCCGGGGGTTCTGCGCCCGGCCGCTGCTCGACGGTGGGGCCGAAGGCCTTGGCGGTCCGCAGCAGCAGCTCGATCCATTCCGGCGAGCAACGGGCGACGGCACCTTGGTTCAGCAGGGCATCGAAGGCGCTGTTGAGCGTGCTCACTGGTGCCCATTTCGCCCGGTCCCCGGCGGTCAGTTGCCGCCACTGGTCCTCGGTCAGCGGCATGGATTCGCTCATTGGCCCAAGCAGTTGCTTGATCGCGGAGACACAGACCGAGTTGTCGGCACCCGTTAGATACGCCGCGATCCCGCCGCCGGTCAAGCGGCTGAACTCCTTGGTTTCCTCGGGAAAGGTCTTGGCGAGCAGGTCATGCACCGCGACCTCCATCGCGCCGGCGGGCAGCGGCTTGTTGTTAGATGGTGGTTCGGTCATGGCCTGTTTTGCCGTGGCGAGGGTTGCGGCGAACGGGCGTCCCGATACGATGAAGCGGCCGAGTTGTGCGGTGACGGCCTGCACCCGTTGCGCCTGTTGCTCGCGGTAGCGGTTTTCGGCCGCGAGATCGCGGGTGGCGAGCGCGGTGATGATGGCAGGCGGCAGTGCTTCCCGATAGATCCGCAAATCGTCCAGCGCGCCCTGGAAGCACTCGTCGTTACTCCTCGAACCAATGCATCCGGGTGCCGCGCCGCCGGCGGAAAGGGTGCCCGGTCGCTTGAGCGATCCAATTTCCTTGCCGTCGAGATAGACCCGCATCGAGTCGCCGTCGTAGGTGGCGGCGCAATGGTGCCACTGTCCGTCGAGCACTTGCGCGGGTTTGATCGGCGCATCGCATTCCACATAGCCGCCGATGTTCAGGCCGAGGGAAATGACTGTGCCGCGCTCTTGGAATGAAAACAACACACGGTGGTCACCGTCCTCCTTGCGGAAGATCTCGTTGTACTGCTCGAAAGCCGTCGGTTTCACCCACGCGCTGAGGCTCAACTGGCTGATGCCCGAAAAGTCAGGGCCGCCGGGAACACTCAGGCTGTGGGTTCCTGATAGATCCAGCGCATTGCCGGAGACGCCCGCGATCCTGGTCACGCCTGCGGGGTTCGTGCAGGACGCGCGGTTGCCGTGTCCGCTGGCGTCCGCGCAGTCCGCCCCGGCACTCTCGTCAAACGTCCAGTGGGCGAGCATTGCCGCCTCGGACGGCGCGTCACCGGCAGCTGCGGGTTGCCCGGCGCAAGCGATCCATGAAATGACTGCAAATAATCTCCTGTTTTTGTTCATTCGTATTTCTTGTTAAAGGCACCGTTGCTCCATCCCTTTGCCGGATTTCCGTAGGACTTCTCGACGTTGGTGCCCGGTACACCGACCGGAAAAGTGCTGTCTGCGCTGCCGACGCTGCCGACGCTGCCGACGCTGCCGACGCTGCCGACGCTGCCGACGTTGGCGACGCTGCCGACGCTGCCGCTGAGGGTGAATGAGTCACTGTAGTTGAGTGCGCCGATCAGCGAGGAGGTGCCCACCGGGACGACTTGCGCTCCGGCTGCGGCGGCTGCTGCTTCAAACAAGTAGGTGCCGGAACCGACCTCGTAAACCGCGCCATTTGATGTGGCGCGAAGGAAAATGACACCCGGCGCACTGTCGGTCGGGAGTCCCGACTCGGTAACGCTCCCGGCATCCGTTGCGGGCACATGCACGGTGGCGGCGGTGTTGGGCGGGATGCTCAGATCGAGCTTGAATTTCCCGTTCTCGATGTGCCAACTGCTGGTAACCGGGCCGCGCATCGACTGGTAGGACGCGGAGGCGGAGGTAAGACCGGCGACCACGGCAGGCTTGATGATGATGTGCTTGAATCCGGGGCCGGCGGGGTCCGGGCGGAGTCCCGCCAATCCCTGATGCAACCAGAATCCGACACAGCCGAGCGTGGGATGGTTGCGCGATCCCGAGCCGTCCCAGGCTTCCCAGATGCTGGTGGCGCCGCTGTTGATCATCTGCAGCCAGCCGGGATAATCCTCCTGGGTCATCATGGTGTAAGCCAAGTCATCGCGCCCGTTTTCCATCAGCGCCTTGAACAGATAGAGCGTGCCCACGATGCCCGTGCTGACATGCCCATGGCGCGTTCCCGTGATGTTCTCGACGAGCCGTTCGAGGACCAACGGACGGAGATTCGCCGGCGCGAGGTCCAGCGCAAGGGCCAGCGCCTGGGCCGTTTGGCTGTCGGCGGCGTAGCGGCCGGTGGCCCGATCGAGAAAGCGGTTGTTATAGGCATCGCGGAGGGTGTCGGCGAGGGTTCCATAACTCAGCGCGTCGGCGTTGCGGCCCAGCACCGCAGCCGCCTGGCTGAGGATGCGGGTCTGGTAGGCATAGGCGGCGGTGGATGTCTGGGCCACCGTTACCCGGCGCGCGCCACCTCCGGCCGTATCGTCGAGCCAGTCGCCGAGTCCCCATTCGATGATGTGCTCCTTGGCGGTGGTGCCGAGCCAATCGACGTAGGTCTTCATGGCGGGATAGCCTTCCTCCAGCACGCGGGTGTCGCCGTATTGGAGGTAGAGTTTCCAGGGGGTCACGATGATCGCGCCGCCCCACCACGGATCGGCGTAGGTGCCGGGCGAGCCGTCGGTGCCGGTGCGTCCCCAGCCGGCGGTGGGCACAATGCTTGCCAGCCCGCCATTCGGATCCTGGGTGTCTATCATGTCGCCAAACCACTTGCGGTAGAAGAGAGGCGTATCGAGGTTGGCGAAGGCCGTTTCCATCCCCACGCAGCCGTCATTGAGCCAGCCCATTTTCTCGCGTTGCGGGCAGTCGGTGGGGATCCCGTGCAGGTTGTTGAGCAGGGTGCGCAGGATCAGTTCCTGGATCTTGTTGAGGCGCGCATTGGAGCAGTTGAATTCGCCCGCGGAGCCCGGATCGGTGTGAACCCAGCGACCGGTCAGGCTCGCCAGGGTGGGAGGCACGGCAAGCCCGGTGACTTGGACGTAGCGGAACCCGTGGTAGGTGAAACGCGGTTCGAACGTCTCCGCCCCCACGCCTCCGAGGATGAATTCATCGGTCTGGAAACGACCGACGGTGTGGCTCGTGTTCTGGGCGGTATTGACGGTGCCGTCGGCGTTCAGCAGTTCGTTGTATTTGAGGGTGACCTTGGTGCCGGCCGGGCCGCTGCTCGTGAGGCGCGCCCAACCGCTGATGTTGACGCCAAGATCGAACACGAAAACACCCGGCTGCGGTTCCTTCAGACTCACCGGTCGGATCTCGTCCGTCGCCCGGATCGCAGGATGCTGCTGGGAAACCAACCGCCCGGCCGGAGCTGCGACCTGCAGCGCGCTCCGCCACGCGGACGCGTCATAGCCGGCCCGATTCCACCCCGGTTTGGCGTTGCGCGCATCGACGGTCTCGCCGCCGCGGACGCCGTTGAAGGTGATGGGGCCGGTGGACCACTTCCACGAGCCATCCGAGACCACCGTTTGGCTCGATCCATCGGCGAGCTCGATGTCGAGCCGGCACCGCATCCGCGGCGAGGCGGACCAAGGAGCTTGCTGGAAACTGAACGCGTCGGGCGCGGCGAGGTTGAACCAGCCGCCGCCGAGGGTCACGCCGAGCGCATTGTCGCCGCTGTGGATGGCGGCGGTGACGTCGTAGGTTCGGTACAGCACCCGGCGGGTAAAGTCGGTGAAGCCAGGGTCCAGGACCGCGTCGCCGATCTTGGTGCCGTTGATTTCCAGTTCCGCGTAGCCCAGCCCGCACAGAGAGGCCGTGGCGCGAGTCACTGCGGCACCGAGATGGATTTCCTTGCGCAGCAGCACGGCGGCGTTCCCCGGTTGGTCTGACGCGGGATCCCCAGAGGCGGCAATCCGCTTGCCGTCGGTCAATTTCCCGATCCCCCAACCGGACGCCTCGACACTGTCTTTCGCACTGGCCGCCGTCCCCAGCGCGACATGGGCGCCATGCTCGATGACCTCCAACTCGCCCAGCGCGAAACAAAACGGTGCCGCGCCGCTCTGGCGGTTCCACAGCCGGGTGGCGGTCACTCGCACATAACGTCCGTGGACACCATTGGCGGCAAACGCACGGGATTCATTGCCGGGGTTCGGGTAGTCGGTCTGCGTGAAGTCCGCAATGCTCTGGCTCTGCAGGAACCCGGGG
>CAIQXC010000447.1 GCA_903875675.1 Akkermansiaceae bacterium | reverse complement strand
GGCCAGGACCGTGCCGCTCCCGTTGTTGACCGTGTTCCATGCCCCACTCCAGCCCGTTCCGCCGTTCTGCCCGGTCAAATTGCCGGTTGGATAATCGAGATGCTCGTATGCCAGCAGGGGGGTTACGTTCATCGAAATCGTGACGGTGTAGGGGTTCTTGGTCGCGTCATTGTTGGCAATGCTGACCTGCGCGGTGTAGGTGCCGACCGCAGCCGGAGCGAAACTGATCTGAAAACTCGTGCTCGCGCCCGGTGCCAGAGTGGTCTCCCCGGCCGGAACGTCGCTGGTCAGGGTGAACTGCGAATCGCCGGTCAACACGACCACGGGAGTTCCTGTCAGCATGAGAGTGCCGGTCGCACCCGAGAAATTGCGGATCGTGTATTGGCGCTGCACACCGGTTCCCGGCTGCGTCAAACCCGCGTCGGTCCCGCCTGTGGCGACCGTATTGTCGGCATACTGGACCTGCATTTGGGGGGGCAAGGTGCCAGGAATGGAGAAAGTGTCCCACTCGATGAAGCCCCAGCCGCCGCTGAAGGTGTCCACCGCCTCAAGGTAGTAATCGGTGCCGTCGTCAACATAGTCCGTGGTATCCAGCGTGTTGCTCCGCATGGTGGGTGCCACATCCTGCGACCCGGTTCTTACGGATGCCACGCGAGCCCCGTCGCTGGCCCGGACAAGCGCTACGCCCATCACTTGGCTGGAGTAGTCACCGGTGCCCAGGTTCGGCGCGAGCGAGGAGAGGTTGCCGCCGGCGCTCTCGAACGTGATCGGGCTGCCGGTGATCTTGAAGCTGGGCGAGCGAGCGATTAGGGGCGGGTGGCTGGCGTCGCCTGCAAACCCGCCATCCACGGTGCCGCTGCGGGTGGTGATGCAGGGTCGGTGAATCATGTAGCTGCGCTCGGAGACGTTGGCGACCAGGATTTTCGGGTCGCCGCTATTCTGGGAGACGAGCGTCCACCCCTGCCAATCCGGAGCACCGGCACCGTTATCGAAGGTGTAGAGGATATTGGCCGCGGCGCTGCCGCACAACCCGATGGCAAGCATGGCCCCGGCTACGGCTGCCAGAGCGCAACGGAACGGTGGCTGGAAACGAGCAGAATTATCGGTTGGATCTAGCATTTTCATGGTGGTTGGGGGGTGGTGGATCGCTGGTGGTAAATGACGGTGATCTGAAGTGGCTTCAGCCCGGTTGGCTAATTCTGTAGCAAAAGAATTTGCAGAATAGACGATCTGCCCGGCTAGCCAACCTGTATAAACGCACAATGTCAAATCCATATTTCAGAAACTTGGCGCAGACCTCGGAGCAGGAGTTGACGCGAAGTTTGTCATAGCACGGCTTTCATCAGGGTTGATGTGGCCCAGCTACCCACCCCGTATCAGAACGCCTGCTTCATTTGAACGCCTTTGTTGGGGGCTTGGCGGCGCTGTTCGTTGAACTTGCCGTTATTGAATTGCTGGATCTTGTCGTTCTGGTCGTTGAGGTTGTCTTGATAGTCGAGTTGTTGGCCCTGGGGTGCTGCCAGTTGGGGCTTGGCGGCGGGGGCGTTGGGCGCGGCACCGAGCCATGTGTCGCCGCGGAAAAACGCGTAGCGCGACTCGCCTTCACGGGCGATGACGGTGGCTTTGCCGTGGACGTTATCGGCGATGAAGAGGCCTCGCAGATCCGTCTCGCCGCTGCGGAACTCAGCGTCAGCGCTGCCGATGGCTTTTACGTGAACCTCGGGCCGGTAGCCACCCTTGACGGTGTCCAGGACGTTGGCGCGGACCCGGCCGCTGGTGGGGTCTTGTTGGACTTCAATTTTGAGAGGTGTGATGAGGACCATGCCGCTGGTGAAGAGGTCGTCGCCGCGGCAGATGATCAGATAGGCAGCCTCATTTTTCCATTTGAGGGAGAGTTTGCGTTCCTTCTCAACGAAATCCTTGCCGTCGCCCAGCACGGTGGTCTGTTCGAGTTCCGGGCGGATGCCGGCAAGCTGCACGCTGGTGATGGCGCTGAGGTTTTTCTGCTGGAGATAGAGTTGCATCAGATCCACCCGATAGACCTGCAGCGACACTTCCTTGATGTTGCGGTACTTGAGGGTAAGCTCGACGGGTTCGCCGGGTTTGACCACGGTGATTTCGTCCAAGGCGATGGACTTTTTCTCGAAGTAGGCAATGGCTTCTCCGGCATCCGGATAGATGTCCTTGACCTTGTTGTACCACTCGATGGCATCCTTGGGCTTGCTTTCGGCATGATAGATCTGGCCCAGAATATATCGGGCAAAATTGCGGTCTTTGCTATCGCCGTCGGCCACCACCTTGGCGGCGGCAAGCGCCTCGGCGTACTGGTTTTGCCAGAAAAGCCCGAGGGCACTCATGTATTGGAATCCGGGGGCCATCGGACTGTCCGGGTATTTCTTGGCAAACTCATTTCCTAACGAAACAACCAGCGGGTAATTCTTCAGCGTCAGCAGGCAGTTAGCCAGCGAGAACCCGGCATCGTCGGCCAGCGGGTCTTTGGGATACATCGCCAGAAACGCAATGAGCAGGTCGGCAGTGCGTTTTAGCATGGCTGTTTTTTCGGGTTGGACGCCGTCTTCCTTCGGCAGTTCATGCGCCTTTGGGGCCTTTTGATAGAGCAATTGCGATAGGGCGAAATGACTGGTGATCACCTCGGCGGTGTCCGGGTACTCGCGCCAGATCCGTTCCTGGAAGTCGATAGAACCGAGGAACCGGCCTTCGTCTTCGAGCACCGCGCTGATGGCAGAGTCGTTGTTAAAGCTGGCGGCGATGGCGGCCCGATAGACGAGCCACGAGCGTTCGAACTCGCCGATATCGGTGTAGGCTTTGCCGACAACGAGGATTTTGTCGTAGGGGATTTCGAGTTGTGGGAAGCGTTCGCGCAGCAATTCGAAGAGCTCGACGATCTTGCGGGCGTCGTAGAACTTGGCAGTGGTGTGAATCCATAACAACATGCGCGCCAGTTCGCTCTCATTGTATTTCGGGTTGTTGGCGCGGACGATGGCCAGGTGCTCGAGGGCGGCTGCCAGATCGCCGTCATCGAAGTGGCATTTGCCGAGGGCGTAGTGCTCGCCGTCGTTCATTTGATAGGCATCGGGTGACTTCTCGCCAGCTGTCAGCACGGTGAGTTCGGTTACCGGCCCGACGCTCATGAAGGCCGGGTTGCCGAGCTCCCGGATGAGTGGGGGAAGCATGCGGAATTTTCCCGGCAGGTAGCCGATCAGGT
>CAIQXC010000446.1 GCA_903875675.1 Akkermansiaceae bacterium | reverse complement strand
GGGTGGATTGCCAGGTCCGGCTGTTATTTCCGCAAAGAATTCGAGCCCCTGCTGCCTTAGTTCTGCATTGGTAGTGTTCCTAGCCATGTTCAGTTCTTATTGAGTTCGTTCAGGTTAGGTGTAATCCCCTATGTCCTACGTGACATCCGCAGTCTTCGCCTGAGCCCTGTCAAGTTGCTCAGAGGAGGTACGCTTCTTGTCGCAGCCTGTCGAAATCAAGGTGGCGGAACTGAGCATTAGGGAAAGTCCTTTGTTTTTCATGTCAGCTCTGTTGTTGTTAGTTATTTCTCGAGATAACAGTACGTTACAGACGTTGTCTCAGCGCCATAGAGTATTCACCACAAAGCCAAAGCACAGTCTTCGTCTCAGATCCTGCCGAGCAATAACAGGACCAGCAGGATGATGAGAATGAATCCCAGTCCGCCGCTCGGGGCATATCCCCAGTTACGGCTGTGCGGCCAAGAGGGCAGTGCACCGAGCACCATAAGAACGAGTATGACTAGCAGAATTGTACCTATTGACATAATATTTTCTTTCAGATTTACCGACGATACACTGGCAACGAACCTTCGCTGTCTGATGTCCCGTTTTGGCAGCGTCGGCAGCGAAGTGGAACAGGCCCAATCTAGCGTGGATGGCACACACTTGCTATGGGGTGGAACCCTACTCTGTTACGGCACAGACTGGGGTAATGCTAACCACATTATCGCTGCTACAGGATAGTCACCTGCACGCTGCTCTCGATGATACCGGCGGAGATGGCATAACGGGTGAGGCTGGCTGTATCGTGGATGTTGAGTTTTTCCATGAGCTTCTGGCGGTGTTTTTCCACCGTTTTGATGGAGATGTGAAGCTCGTCAGCGGTCTCCTTATTCGCCTTGCCCTCGGCAATGAGCTGTAACACCTCAACCTCGCGCGAAGTGAGGTGGGCGGCGTCTTTGCGCGGCTTTTCACCCATGGCCTTGGCCTTGCGTTGGTGATGGTAGCGGCGCTTGGAAATACTGGGACTGAAGAACGGGTGGCCTTTGCACACTTCGCTGATTGCAGCGGCCAGAACATTCGAGGCGGTTTGTTTGACCAAGTAACCCGCCGCGCCAAGGGCCATCGCCTGCTCGACATACGCATCATCTCCGTGCGCTGAAAGGATGAGTACCCGCGTGCTGGGCGAGGCATGAAGAATCTGCCGCGTGGCTTCCAAACCATTGAGCAGCGGCATGGCGATATCCATCACCACCACGTCAGGCGAGAGCGAGGCGGCCAGAGCCACCGCCTGTCGGCCGTTTTCCGCCTCGCCGACGACTCGGATGCCCGCCTCCAGCTTGAGCAAGGCCAGCAGGCCATCGCGGACTATCAAGTGGTCTTCGGCTAACAGAACGGTGATTGGATTCATGAGGATTGGAAATTAGATGTGGCGGAGATATCGATCGACTAATTCTTCGAACACCCCATCGGCAGCGGAATATCGACGCGAACCGTGGTGGCTTGGCCAGGGGATGACTCCACGTCAAAGGTGCCGCCGAGCATCTCAACCCGCTCCCGCATGCCGAGCAGGCCGAGCCTGTTGGGCTTTCCGGCACAGCAATTGCCATTGACTTCAAAGCCATGGCCGTTGTCGGCGATTTCCATGCGGATAGTGGCGCTAAGCGATTCGATGCGAACCTCCACCTGACTTGCGTTGGCATGACGGGCGACGTTGGTGAGCGCCTCCTGGGCGACTCGATAGAGCATGGTACGCGTCTCTCCATCGGTGTCTTCGATTGCGGCAAACACCTTGAGGCTAGTGCGGATGCCCGTATCTGTCATGAAGCCTCTCAGAAATGCCTCGAGCGCTGGGATCAAGCCAAGGTCATCCAGCAGGGTGGGGCGCAACTCGCGGGCGAATCGATGCACAATGTCCACGGATTTCTCGACCATCAGTTGGGTGCTAGCGATCTGTTTGTGAAGTTCGGTGCTGGTGCTGCTGGACTTGGCCTTCAAGCCTGCAAGGCGCACGTTGATGCCGGTAAGCGTTTGGGCGATGACGTCATGCAGTTCGCGGCTGATTTTGCGGCGCTCCTCCTCCTGCACAGATAACAACTGACGCGATAGAGAACGCAACTCCTCTTGCAGCTGTTTCGATTTCTCTAGCAGCTTGACAGATGTCAGTTCACTGGCCCGCAACGACTCCTCGACTGCTTGGCGCTGGAGGATTTCCTGCTTCAACTCGGCGACGGAGTTGGCTAGTTCGAGGGTGCGCTGGCTGAGGGCCTTGACGATTTGGTTGAGGTGGGCATTGGCCTCCCGCGCGCCACGGTGCGTCTGCTCGATGGGGGTGATGGCCTCGGCGAAAAACTGCCCTGCCCGCCCGATCAGGCTGTTGCTGGCTCTGGCTGAGTAGGTAGGCAGCACCAGCGACACCAGAGCAATCTCGTGGATTCTGGCCATATCGAGTGTCTCCAGGCCGAGGGACATGGCGTAACGTCCCAATTCGCGAGCCGCTTCAAGGTCCGTAGCGACGCCTTGGGCCAGTTGCTGTTGCAGCTCCAACTGATAGAGCCGTGAAAGCTCCGTCATCTTAAGATTCATGCTGATTAGTGAATTCATGTGCTAAGCGACTGATCATGTATGTGGAGTCCTTGACCAAGCGCTGGGTGTCCGCGATCTCTTGGGCGAGTTTGGCTTGGTTGGTGGCAACGTCCTTATTCAAAGCCAGGATGCGCAGGTTGATTCCTAGCAATGTCTGGGCAATTTCGTCATTGAGTTGGAGGCTCATCTTGTGGCGCTCGTCCTCAGTGGCGGAGATGATTTGGTGGGCCATGGCCCGCAAGTGATTCTCCAGGATGCGAGAATCCCTGAGCAATTGGCTTGAGGTCTGTTGGCTGTTCCTGAGGGCCGTCTCCACCGTCGCGTGCTCCGCCACTTGCTGTTGCAGTTCTCGGTTTGCCTCCGCCAGTTTCACCGTTCGCTCAGCCAGCACCGCGTGCAATTGCCGCAAGTCGGAGTTGGCTTTCAGTGCGATGCGATGTGTCTCCTCGATCGGCGTGATGGCTTCGGTGAAAAATCCCGCAGCACACGCTGTGAACTTCTCGCGAGTGCCCGAACCACCATTCGCAGCCAGCAGTTTCGCCAGCGCCTGGTGGTGAATCCTAGCCAAATCCAGTGTCTCCAAGCCGATGGCAACCGACTCCCGACCAATCTCCTGTGCCGCTCCCAGACCTGCCTGATGGCCGTGGTCGAAATACGCTTGCAAGGCCGCCAGATAGGCGTCCGACAACCGACTCGTTGGGGAAATATTCATAATCGCTTTTAATTTCACAAGGGCAAATCAGCGAGCGATCAGCCTTATTCAAACTTTGTTGACCTGATATTCAAGGGGTAATTATGGAGCGATTACGACAACGTGCCTATGGGGCGAAACCCTACCATTGAAAGCGCCCTATCAAGCCTAGGTAGGGTTTCACCCCATTGTGATAGGCCAGTTAGAAAATTACCATCGTAGCCGTATGCAGAACGCGGAGTTGCAGATGGGTCGAGATGGAGACGGATTCCTGTTGAATACGCATGAGACGCTCTTTGATTTTTACCTAGTTGGTCATTTCACACTTGCTGCCAACGGTGCAATCCGGATGGCTAATTTAGCAGGCTCTGCGATGGTCGGCATCGACCGATCCCGCCTGCTGGGCCGCGCCTTCGGCCTGCTGGTCCCAGCGGACCTTCGTCCCGAGTTCGGCGCATTTCTCGCTAGGATCTTCGCCGAGCAATCGGAACAATCGATGGATTCCGAGCTATTGTGCAAGGGCCATGCACGCCGCTCCGTCTATATCGGAGCCCGGCGATCCCCCAACAGCGATGAATGCAGCGCGGTGGTGGTGGACATCACAGAACGCAAGCGTGCTGAGAATCGATTGCGCATTTCGGAAATCCGTTACCGTCGGCTATTTGAAGCGGCGCGCGACGGAGTTCTCCTCCTTGACCCGGGCACTGGCAAGATCATCGACGCCAACCCGTTTATGACGGAATTGCTGGGCTATCCGCGGGATCGGCTGATTGGTAAGGAATTGTACGAGATCGGCCTGATCAAGGATGAGATCGCGAGCCGGAACATGGTCAAAAAACTTAAAAAGGGCCGAGAAGTCCGCTATGAGGATTTGCCGCTTGAAAGGCAGGACGGACGCCATCAGGAGGTCGAGGTGGTTGCCAATCTATATCAGGAGAACGGACGCGCCGTCATCCAATGCAATGTTCGCGACATCACCGAGCGCAAGCGGACTGAGGGGGCCTTGGCCGAAGCGTCACGCCAGCGTCTGGTGCTGTCCGAAATCTCCGCACGCATCGTTGGTCAAACGGATCTGCAAGGGGTGCTCGACGCAGTCGTCTCTGCGGTGCGTGAGTTGACAGGAGCCGCCGTCGCCGCTGTCGTTCGTAGCCACGAGAAGGATGAGTTCAACACTGGCGCGGTATCGCGAGCCGAAGGGCACGCGTCGTGCCCACCT